>NZ_JVGR01000015.1:0-84320 GCF_001073005.1 Streptococcus sp. 449_SSPC | reverse complement strand
CTGCGAATCAATCTGTGATTGGGAGCAAACAAAGCTTAATTAGACTATATAAGCTTGAAATGAAAGGGTTTGTCCAATATGGACAAGCCTTTTTCTTATGTTTTGCCCCCATTTTGCCCCCGATTTATAAATTTCAGTTCGTTTTGATTATAGATGTAGTCCAAACAAAGCGCAATTAGGCTATTAAAACAAGGTCCTTTCTGAGTCTTGTTTTTTTATCCCCAAATAAATAGGTAGTATCTGCGAATCAATCTATGATTGAGAGTGAACAAATTTTAAAGAGTGGATACCACTTAGGTCGATAGATTCTATTTCCTAACTTTTTAAGATATGCTATAATATGAATATGTTTGATAATTATATTTTACCCGTATTTTTTGGTGGTGGAGCTCTTGCTCTACTAGGTTTAGTGTTATTTGGTTGGGCCTTGCCTTCATTTTTGAAGGGTAAGTGGTCTTATTTGATTTCTTTGCTAGGTTTAGGTTTGGTTGCTTTTGCCTATTTTGATGCGGCGATTGTTATCACTTATAAAATCTGGCTTGGATTGCTAGGTGTCATCATGATTGGTTGGGGACTTCCTTTTAACAATCGCAAGGGACGCCGTGCGATGACTATTTTCTGGGCTGTCATGGCAATCGTTGTAGGTATTGCTGCTATTGCATTCACTATTGCTTATGGTGTCATTAACCGTCACTAACATGAAACTGTAAAACATGCTATAATAATGGCATGTTTTATTTTATGACCCTATCATTTATTATCATGCCTGCCTTGGGCTGCTTCTTAATAGGCTTGGCTTTTGCTAAATCAGATCGTTGGGAGTTTTCTTGGATATTATCCTTAATAGGTTTGGTGGCCTTTATTTCTTCTTTTTGGCATATAGCACGTGTAGATTTATGGTTTATGCTAAGTTATAGTGTTGGTCCTTTTTTGATGGGATTTGGTTTCTTCTGGGACCTAAGTAAGAAACGCCGTGGGCAGTTATTATTATTAGGGGTATTTTTCCTTATCTTTTTTGTGATTCTGTACTATCTTATTGTGCGAATCCTGAATACAGCTGTTGTCTAAAGGAGGGCTGTTGTGATGTTGCTAGATTTAGAAGAGAAGACACGTGTGCTTGTAGAAGATATTGTTGAACGTTCCGCTATTGGGCGAGGAGCTATCTTTGTCTTGGGATTGTCTTCCAGTGAGGTCGCTGGTGGGATAATCGGAAAAGCCTCTAGCCGTGAAATTGGCCAACGAATTGTGAAAACGATTCTTGAAGTTTTGAAACCTAAAGGAATTTACTTGGCTGTTCAAGGCTGCGAACATCTGAATCGTGCTTTGGTTGTTGAGCGTGAGCTCGCCATGGCTAAAGATTTGGAAATTGTTAATGTTCTTCCGACCTTGCATGCTGGGGGAAGTGGTCAGCTGGCTGCTTTTGACTATATGAAGGATCCTGTTGAGGTGGAGGAAATTGTCGCTCAGGCTGGTATCGATATTGGGGATACCTCTATTGGTATGCATGTGAAGAGGGTCCAAGTTCCTCTTCGCCCGATTACTCCAGAATTAGGTGGTGCTCATGTGACTGCTTTGGCGAGTCGTCCTAAGTTAATTGGTGGAGCTCGTGCTGAGTATCTAGCAGATCCTATCCGTAAAAACTAAAAAGTATCGGACATTCTTGTCCGATACTTTTTCTGTGAGCAGAGCCCTTTCTTTCAATGACGACGCTTGGCATAATCGACAAATTTGAATTTTTCAAGTTTGTGGCGACTTTCCGTAAATTGGAACTGTTTTCCATTAGTTAAATAAACTTTAGAACGGATACAAACAACGTGCTGGTCTTTACCTAGGTCGATAAGAATCTTATCTTGATCGGTAGCATTATCAATAGTGATTTCTTTGGAGCATGAGTGGTTCCAAAAAGCTTTGGCTGGAGACCAGTATTATCAAGATTTCTTCTTTATTCAGAACCAACCAACCGATTGGTTGTCTAAATTTGGTGGTTCTGCCTGGGCTCCTTTTGGAGATACAGGGAAATACTATCTTCACCTCTTTGATGAAACACAGTCGGACCTTAATTGGTGCAATCCCAATGTCCGTAAGGAGTTGTTCAAGGTGGTCAACTTCTGGCGTGACAAGGGAGTCAAAGGCTTCCGTTTCGATGTGATCAATTTGATTGGGAAAGATGAAGTCTTAGTGGATTGCCCTGAAAATGAAGGGAAACCAGCTTATACGGATAAACCAATTGTCCATGACTATCTTCGTATGATGAATGAAGCGACCTTTGGTTCTGATGGTAGCTTTATGACAGTTGGAGAGATGTCATCGACAACAATTGACAACTGTGTTCTTTATTCAGCACCGGAGCGTCACGAGTTGTCTATGGCCTTTAACTTCCATCATCTTAAAGTAGATTATGAAGATGGACAAAAATGGACTATTACTCCCTTTGATTTTGAAGAGCTCAAACGTCTCTATCATACCTGGGGTAAGGAAATGAGTGAACGAGGTGGTTGGAGTGCCCTTTTCTGGAATAACCATGACCAACCTCGTGCCTTGAATCGCTTTGTGGATATTAAGAACTTTCGTAATGAAGGAGCGACCATGCTAGCAGCTAGCATTCACCTATCACGTGGAACACCTTATATCTACATGGGCGAAGAAATCGGGATGATTGATCCAGATTATGATTCTATGGCAGATTACGTGGATGTCGAGTCCATCAATGCTTACCAAATGCTCTTGGACCAAGGCGAGTCTCCTGAGCAGGCCTTCAAGATCATTCAAGCCAAATCACGTGATAATTCTCGTACGCCAATGCAATGGGATGCTTCTGAGAATGCAGGTTTTTCAACAGGCACTCCATGGTTGAAAGTCGGTAAATCTTATAAAGACATCAACGTTGAAAATGAAATCGATGGACCAATCTTTAAATTCTATAAAGAATTGATTCGCTTGCGCAAAGAAATACCTATCATTTCAGAAGGAAGCTATCAGCCAGCATTTGAGGATAGTCAACAAGTCTACGCCTTTGAACGCTACTTAGACGTTCAAAAACTCTTGGTACTCAATAATTTCTACGGAAGTGAAGTTGAAGTGGCGATTCCAGCAGAATACCAAGCAGGGCACGTGCTCTTGTCAAACTATGACGATACAGAGCTCGCTGAAAAGATAATTTTGAAACCTTATCAAACCCTAGCAATCTTAGTAAAATAAGCCAAACTTTCCTCAGTAAATGCTTTTGCTGGGGAATTTTGTTATAATGAAAGCACTTTTAATGTTGATGGAGGAAGTGTAATGACACGCTTACAAGATGATTTTTACCATGCGATTAATGGTGAGTGGGAAAAAACAGCAGTGATTCCCGATGATAAACCACGCACAGGAGGTTTCTCAGATTTAGCAGATGAAATTGAAGACCTCATGCTTGCAACGACTGATCAATGGTTGGCAGGAGAGAATGTTCCTGACAATACCATTCTACAAAACTTTATAAAGTTTCACCGTATGGCTACGGACTTTGACAAACGTGAGGCATTGGGTATCGAGCCTGTTAAACCTTGGATTGAAGAATACAAGCAACTCTCGTCATTTTCAGAGTTTGCTTCGAAAATTGCTGACTATGAGATGTCTGGTAAGCCTAATGAGTTCCCATTCGGTGTATCTCCAGACTTTATGAATGCTCAATTAAATGTCCTCTGGGCAGCAGCGCCAAGTATTATTTTACCTGATACAACCTATTACACTGAGGATAATGAGAAGGGCAAGGAGCTTTTAGGAATTTGGCGTGAAATGGAAGAAGAACTCCTTGAGAAATATGGCTTTACAGCTGAAGAAATCAAAGATATCTTGGACAAGGTTATCGCCCTTGATGCTAAGTTGGCCAAGTATGTCCTTTCGAGTGAAGAATCTTCCGAGTATGTGGAACTCTACCACCCATATGATTGGGAAGACTTTACCAAGCTAGCACCGGAACTCCCACTTGATAACATCTTCACAGAAATCTTGGGACAAGTTCCTGATAAAGTTATCGTTCCTGAAGAGCGCTTCTGGACAGAATTTGCGGCGGAATATTATTCAGAAGATAATTGGGAGCTACTTAAGGCGAGCCTACTTATCGATGCTACGACAATTTGGAATGCCTATTTGACAGACGAACTTCGTGTTCTATTTGGAAAATATGGTCGTGCGCTTTCAGGAACACCACAAGCCTGGGACAAGAAAAAAGGAGCCTACTATTTGGCACAAGGACCTTACAATCAGGCTCTCGGACTTTGGTATGCAGGTGAAAAATTCTCTCCAGAAGCAAAAGCAGATGTTGAAGCGAAGGTGGCAACTATGATTGATGTTTATAAATCACGCCTTCAAACTGCGGATTGGTTGGCACCAGAAACACGTGAAAAGGCTATTACGAAACTTAATGTTATTACGCCTCACATTGGTTATCCAGAAAAACTACCTGAGACATATGATAGGAAGATTATTGATGAAAACTTATCACTTGTTGAGAATGCACAGAAGTTAGTCGAAATTTCAGTTGCACATAGTTGGAGCAAGTGGAATCAACCTGTTGATCGTAGTGAGTGGCATATGCCTGCCCACATGGTTAATGCTTACTATGATCCACAGCAGAACCAAATTGTTTTCCCAGCAGCTATCCTTCAAGCACCTTTCTATGACCTTCACCAATCGTCATCAGCCAACTACGGTGGTATTGGTGCTGTCATTGCTCATGAGATTTCCCATGCCTTTGATACAAACGGTGCTTCCTTTGATGAGAACGGTAGTCTTAAGAATTGGTGGACTGAAGAGGATTATGCAGCCTTTAAGGAACGTACTGACAAGATTGTGGATCAGTTTGAGGGCTTGGACTCTTATGGTGCCAAGGTCAATGGTAAATTAACTGTTTCTGAGAATGTTGCTGACCTCGGTGGTGTAGCCTGTGCTTTAGAAGCAGCTAAACGAGATAAGGATTTTTCAGTTCATGAATTCTTTGTTAACTTTGCGACGATTTGGCGTATGAAGGCGCGTGAAGAATACATGCAAATGTTAGCTAGCGTGGATGTGCATGCTCCAGCCAAATGGCGCACCAATGTTATCGTGAGCAACTTCGACGAATTCCACAAGGAATTTGACGTTAAAGAGGGCGACGGCATGTGGCGTGCCCCAGAAGATCGCGTGATTATTTGGTAATAATGATGAAATCTGTCCAAAAATGGACGGATTTCTTTATTTTTGTCATTGTAAGGGTTTACATAGTGACTAGAAAACGCTATAATATACTTGTGTTAAAGCTTGTGAAGTTTTTAACAAGTATTCAAAGGAGTTTCATATGACTAAACAAACTAAAGATGTTCAAACAGTAATAGATGAATTGGCAACAAAAGGGGTTGAAGCCCTTGATGCTATGGCTAACTTTACGCAGGAGCAAGTGGACCATATTGTTCACCAAGCTGCGATTGCTGCTCTAGATAAACACATGTATTTGGCTAAATTGGCCGTTGATGAAACAGGGCGCGGTATTTACGAAGATAAAGCCATCAAGAACATGTATGCTTCTGAATACATTTGGAATAGTATTAAATATGACAAAACTGTAGGCGTTATTGCTGAAGATAAAGAACAAGGTTTGGTTTCTATCGCTGAGCCGGTTGGTGTTATCTGTGGGGTTACACCAACAACTAACCCAACTTCAACAACCATTTTCAAAGCCCTCATTGCTCTTAAGACACGTAACTCTATCATCTTTGCCTTCCACCCATCAGCTCAGAAATCATCTGCTGAGGCTGCTCGTATTGTTCGTGATGCAGCTATTGAAGCAGGTGCACCTAAGGACTGCATTCAGTGGATTGAAGAGCCATCTATCGAAGCAACTGGTCTTTTGATGAACCATCCTAAGATTGCCACAGTACTTGCGACTGGTGGACCTGGAATGGTTAAGGCTGCTTATTCAACTGGTAAACCAGCGCTTGGTGTAGGAGCCGGAAACGTCCCATCTTATATCGCTGCTGATGCTAAGGTTAAACGTGCGGTCAACGATATCATCGTTTCAAAAACTTTTGATAATGGTATGATTTGTGCGTCTGAACAAGCAGCTATCGTTGATGCAGCTATTTATGATGAAGTTAAGGCTGAATTTGAAGCACATCAATGTGTCATCATTTCTAAAAAAGCTGATATTGCTAAATTGGAAAAAGTCGTTCTTAATGAAGCGCGTACAGCTGTAAATGGTGCCATTGTAGGTCACTCAGCTATTGAAATTGCTGAAAAAGCTGGCCTTAAAGTTCCTGCAGGTACAAAAATGCTTTTGGCAGAAATTCCAGATGCAACAATGGAACACCCACTTGCCTTGGAAAAATTGTCTCCAGTACTTGCTCTTATCAAATCTGATGGTGTTGAAGATGGATTCAAAAAAGCAGAAGGCATGCTCAATTTGGGTGGTCTTGGACACACTGCTGTTATCCACACTGAAAATGAAGAGCTCCAACTCCAATATGGTATCCGCATGAAAGCCTGCCGTGTCTTGGTTAATAGTCCATCAGCTGAAGGTGGTATCGGTAATATCTACAATAACATGATCCCATCATTGACTCTTGGTTGTGGTTCACACGGTCATAACTCAGTGTCACACAATGTTAGCTCATTTGATCTCTTGAATGTTAAAACATTGTCAAAGCGTCGCAATAACATGCAATGGTTTCGCGTCCCACCAAAAATCTTCTTCGAAAAAGATTCAATAACTTACTTGCGTCACATTGAAGCTGAGCGCGTGATGTTGGTTTGCGACCCTGGTATGGTTCAGTTTGGTTATGCAGACTTGGTTAAACGCCAATTGGAACTTAACCGCCACAGACCGGCAGTAGATGTTTTCTCAGATGTTGAGCCAAACCCATCTACTAATACCGTTTATAAAGGTTTGGAACGCTTTGTAGATTTCCAGCCAGATGTAATCATCGCTCTTGGTGGTGGTTCTGCAATGGACGCTGCTAAGGCTATGTGGATGTTCTTTGAACACCCAGATGTAAGCTTCTTCGGTGCTAAACAAAAATTCTTGGATATCCGTAAACGTACTTACAAGATTCCTTACGCTCAGAAGACACAATTCATCTGTATCCCAACAACTTCAGGGACAGGTTCAGAAGTAACGTCATTTGCGGTTATCACTGATAGTGAAACTCATATCAAGTACCCATTGGCAGATTATGCTTTGACTCCGGACATTGCTATCGTTGACCCTGCTTTGGTTATGAGTGTACCTGCCAGCGTTACAGCAGATACAGGTATGGACGTTTTGACTCATGCCATTGAATCTTATGTATCAGTCATGGCTAGCGACTATACACGTGGGCTTTCACTCCAAGCAATTAAACTTGTTTTTGAAAATCTTGAACATTCTTACCGCTTTGGTGATGAAGAATCACGTGAAAAAATGCATAATGCGTCAACAATGGCTGGTATGGCCTTCGCCAATGCCTTCCTTGGTATTAACCACTCACTAGCTCATAAGGTTGGTCCTATGTTTGACATTCCACACGGACGTACTAATGCGATTTTGATGCCTCACGTTATCCGTTACAATGGTCGTGATCCTCAAAAACACGCTATGTTCCCTAAATATGACTACTTCCGTGCAGACAAAGATTACGCAGATATCGCTCGTTTCATGGGATGGGGTACTGACAAACAATCAGATGCTGAATTGGTTGAAGTTTTGGCACAAAAAGTATACGAATTGGGTGTTGCCGTTGGTATTGACATGAACTGGAAGGGACAAGGTGTCACTAAGAAACTTCTTCAAGACACTGCCTATACTTTGGCTGAACATGCTTATGAAGACCAATGTACAACAGCTAATCCGAAAGAACCACTTATTTCAGAATTGAAAGAAATTATCGAAATTGCCTTTGATTACAAAGGGTAAGCGATAGACAAAAGTAGCTCTATAAGGGCTACTTTTTTTGCTAGAAATCCTCTATATTAGAGTGTTTATCCAAATTAAAAATAAAGGACTTTCCCGAATAAGATAGAAAAACGCTTTAAGAATTGTTATAATAACCTTACAGCAAGATAAGGAGATTCCTATGACAAAAGAAGAAGGGCTTAGTTTGGGTGAAGCAGCACATCCTCTCAAGCCTCATGAATTGAGGTCATCAATGGCTTCTACAGCAGGGAATAGAGCGACTAATAAGTTTAAAGAGTTTAATGCTGATAGGATGGTGAGTGTTCAATTCAATCCTAGTCAACAAGTAAAAGAATCAAAGGAGCCAGTAACCTCAAAAAATATTGTGGGGATGGTATCAGGTGTGATTGCAGCGATACTCACCATACTTTTGATTGTTTGTCTCGTGATGGGATACCGTTATCGAGCCGCAAGCATTGAGGGCGATTGGACAAGCCCAACCTTTAGTGAGAAAATGTTAGCCACTCTGAAAGATACTGCTAATACTAAGAATAAAGTTAGTAATGCTTTACCACAAGGTCAAGATCTTATCACCGATATCAATACAGCAATGAGCATTACTGACAATAAGGCTCACTTAAAAGTGAGCTTTGTTTACAATCGTAAAGGTCTTTATCAGGCTTACAAAAGTAGAGTTACTGAATTGAAAGGTCAGTACGGCGAGGAGTTTTCGGAGGTTTTTGATAGTTATTCATTGTCAGAAAAAGACTACTATAAACAGTTTGATGAGACAGTGAAGAAAGAACTTCCAAAGAGTTATACCTACGATGCCAAAACCGGTCGTGTTACAACAACTGCTTTCACGGGTGATATTAACCGTTGGGAGCAAACAATCACTGTGGATAAGGCTGGAGATTCAGATGCTTTTAAAAAAGGTGATGTCTTAGATTATACGCCTAACAATGAAGGCTTTACTATCAAGGCACACAGTGAATTTGGTGACATTAGCTTTACAAAAAATAAATAAAAAAGGAAATTAAAGGGGAATATAAATGACAAGAGCAGAATGGTTGGACTATTTTGAGACGGTAAACGGACGTAAGCCGAGTGTTCAGGAAATGGCGGATGCTTTGAAAGCTGGAGAGTTTGTCAATGAAGCACCAGCTAAAACTGAAGATACAGCTACTGCTGAACCTATTAAGGTTGAGGCAGAAATCGTCGAGACAAGCACTAGTCCTCTACCAACAGAAACGGCACCAGCGGTAACAGCAACAGCACCTTCTACGGTTGCTTTTCCAGAAGGACAAGCAGCTATGGCAAATTTGTCTCCTAAAAAAACAATGGATCCCAAAAAGAAAAAACGCATCCTAGTCTCAGTTTTGTCAGCAGTGGTCCTTGTCTTCTTATGTATCGGTGGCTTTATGACTTACCGTTATGTGACAGGTAATATTGATGGCAAATGGTACAGTAGTTCTCTAGGTAGAGAGTATAGCTCAAGCATGTCTGAAAGTTTGACAGACTTGGATAGTAAGGAGCTTGAAAAGTACTTTACAGATACGGCTGTAACCATGAAAGTAAAAGGTAGCAATGCGAAGGTTACTGCTAGCTATACTTTTGATAAGAAAACCTATATCAAGGATTATCGTGAGAGGGTTCAGAAGTCCTTCTCAGCCTTTGGAGATTTATTTAAAGCCTTCTATGGAGATTCCTTTGAAAACTATTACAGTGAGGAAACCATAGAAAAAGAACTTGATGAAGCTCTTGAAAAAGCTGCAAAAGACAGCGGTCAAAAGTATGATTCGAAGACAGGCGAAACAACGACAACCCTTTTCAAAGGGAAGGTTAGCCGTTTGGGACATAAGATGACCGTTACTTCTGTCAACAAAGACGTTGATATTGATGGTCTCAATGTGAAAAAAGGTCAAGAGCTAAAAGTGACTAAAAAAGATAAGAAAGTAACGCTTAGTGGTGATGGAAAATCAAAAGATATCACTTTCTCAACTAAGAATGACACCAAAGATAAATTTTAAGATGACATCCGGAATAGCTATTCCGGATTTTTTCATGTTTTTGAGAGGAGAAAATAGGGTGATATCCGAATGATTTTCTCACAAGTCACAATACGTGTAGAAATATTCTGACAATTATGCTACAATAGAGCCACAGACTATCTAAAAAGAGGATTTACCATGACACTTGTATACCAATCAACACGTGACGAAAATAATAAAGTAACAGCTAGTCAGGCTATTCTTCAAGGTTTGGCAACAGATGGTGGCTTGTTCACACCGTTGTCAACGCCTGAGGTTACTTTGGACTTTGACCAATTGAAAGATGCTTCTTACCAAGAAGTTGCTAAATTAGTCTTGTCAGCTTTCTTGGATGATTTTACGGAAGAGGAATTGGATTACTGTATCACAAATGCATATGATGACAAGTTTGATACAGCTGCCATTGCACCAGTAGTTAAACTTAAGAACCACTACAACCTTGAACTTTTCCATGGTTCTACTATCGCTTTCAAAGACATGGCCCTTTCAATCTTGCCTTACTTGCTAACAACATCAGCTAAAAAGCAAGGTGTTGATAATAAGATTGTCATCTTGACAGCGACATCAGGTGACACTGGTAAAGCTGCCATGGCTGGTTTTGCAGATGTTCCTGGAACTGAAATCATTGTCTTTTATCCAAAAGACGGTGTTTCAAAAATCCAAGAATTGCAAATGACCACTCAAACAGGAGCTAATACGCACGTTATTGCCATTGATGGTAACTTTGATGATGCCCAAACAGATGTGAAACGTATGTTTAATGATGTTGATTTGCGTGAGAAATTGTTGGCTCATCATACGCAATTCTCATCAGCTAACTCAATGAATGTTGGTCGTTTGGTACCACAAGTGGTTTACTATGTATATGCCTATGCACAGTTGGTTAAGGCAGGTCATATCCAAAACGGAGATAAGGTGAACTTCACAGTACCAACAGGAAACTTTGGTAATATCTTGGCGGCTTATTATGCACGTCAGATTGGTGTTCCAGTTGGCAAATTAATCTGTGCTTCTAATGAAAATAACGTCCTTACAGACTTCTTCGCAACGGGTACTTATGATAAGAAACGTGACTTCAAGGTAACAACAAGCCCTTCTATGGATATCTTGGTATCTTCTAACTTGGAACGTTTGATTTTCCACCTTCTTGGTAATGATGCTACTAAGACTAAAGAGCTTATGGATGCACTTGTGACTAAGGGTGAGTATACTTTGGCTGATGCAGATAAAGATATTCTTGATTTGTTTGCAGCAGGTTTTGCAACTGAGGATGAAACAGCTGCTGAAATCAAGCGTGTCTATGATGAAGACAAGTATATCGAAGATCCTCATACAGCAGTTGCCTCAGCTGTTTACGAAGCATATGTTCAAAAGACAGATGACCACACACCAACAGTTATCGCTTCAACAGCTAGCCCATACAAGTTCCCACGTGTGGCAGTTTCAGCTGTCACTGGTAAAGATAGTGGGGATGATTTCAAAGCAGTAGAAGATTTGCACCAACTTTCAGGTGTAGCTATCCCAGCTGCTGTAGATGGACTTGAACATGCAGAAGTTCGCCATAAAACAGTTGTTGCGGCAGCTGATATGCAAAAAGCAGTTGAAAGCTATCTTGGTGTATAAGAATAAAAAAATAGGAGCTGAGAAATCAGCCCTATTTTTATCAATATAGAAAAGAATATTATGACAGAAACAAAGAAAATTCTAAACATAGCCTTGCCTGCTATGGCCGAAAACCTTCTACAAATGTTGATGGGGGTCGTCGATTCTTACCTAGTGGCTCAGGTTGGTATTGTCGCTATATCGGGGGTTTCCGTAGCCAATAATATCATTACGATTTACCAGGCTATCTTCATTGCTCTAGGAGCTTCGAGTGCCAGTGTCATTGCTAGAAGTCTAGGTAAGGGAGATGTTAAAGCGACTAACCGAGACACCTGGGATGCTATTATTATTACCCTTGCTCTTAGTCTCATCCTTGGTCTACTTTCCATTTTTGGTGGTGTAGCCATTCTTAATCTTTTAGGTACTGAGCAATCTGTGACTCAGGCTGGTAGTCTCTACCTTGCTCTTGTCGGTGGAGGAGTGGTCTTCTTAGCCTTGATGACTACTTTTGGTAACATCCTACGGGCCAAGGGACGGCCTCGTATTTCCATGGTCGTCAGTCTTTTGACCAATGTTCTTAATGCTATTTTATCTTCTTTAGCCATCTTTGTGGGACATTGGGGGATTATTGGGGTAGCTACAGCTACGGTTTTCTCTCGTCTGGTTGGGACAGTGATACTCTGGCAAGCGATGAAACTGGATGTGAAGCATCTTGAAATTACCAAACCTTTTAATAGAGAGTTGTTGGGCATTGCCCTGCCAGCAGCAGGTGAGCGACTGATGATGCGTGCTGGAGATGTGGTCATCGTGGCTATTATTGTTACCTTTGGTACAGCCGTTGTCGGTGGTAATGCCATTGGTGAAAATCTCACCCAGTTTAACTATATGCCTGGTATGGGAGTCGCAACGGCTACGGTTATCTTGGTTGCCAATAGTCTGGGTCGAGGGGATAAGACGCAGATGAAGCGTATTATACGAGAGTCTTATTGGATTTCAACCTTCTTGATGGTTCTGGTTTCAGGGAGTATCTTGCTCTTTGGCCAAGGATTATCAGGTCTCTTTACGGATAATAAAGCAGCTATTGCGGCTAGTCAGGTAGTTATTCTTTATTCTTTCCTTGGGAATCCTTTGACTTCTGGGACTCTAGTCTACACAGCAGTTTGGCAAGGTCTGGGTAAGGCTAAGATGCCTTTCTATGCGACGACTATTGGGATGTGGATCATCCGAATTTTCTCAGGATACTTCCTTGGGGTGAGTCTGGGAATGGGTCTTGCTGGTGTCTGGATTGCAACCGTTGTTGATAATGTATGGCGTGCAATCTTCCTCTACGTGATGTATCGTCGTTATCTTGTAAAGAGAAAGTTTTAATGATAAATACTGAGGAGATACTCTTATTCAAAGGGTATCTTCTTCTTATTTTTTACAAGTAGGCTCGAATATGGTAAAATAAGCTGATAAAAACTTTTTGAGGTAGTAATTATGACTGTAAAAATCAATACAAAAGATGGTCAAATCGAATTGTCAGATGATGTCATCGCAACAGTAGTTGGCGGTTCAGCAACAGAAATTTTTGGCGTTGTCGGTATGGCAAGTAAGAGTGCTATCCGAGATAATTTTCAAGCACTTCTTGGAAAAGAAAACTACGCAAAAGGAGTTGTCGTGAAATCTACTGATGCAGGTATCACTGTGGATGTCTACACTGTTATGAGTTACGGTGTTAAGATTAGTGAGGTTTCAAAAAATATTCAAGAACGTGTGAAATTTAATCTTGAGAATCAACTCGGTATCAAGGCTGAAACAGTAAATGTTTACGTTCAAAATATTAAAGTCGTAGGAGAAAACTAGTGTCTAAAATTACAACAAGCTTGCTTCAGGAGATGGTCCAAGCGGCAGCAACACGTCTAGGTAAGCAAGCAGAATATGTGAATTCACTCAATGTCTTCCCAGTACCAGATGGAGATACTGGAACAAACATGGGAATGACTATGGATAACGGAGCCAAAGCTGTCGCAGATCAATCTGCTTCAACAGTTGGTGAAGTTGGTCAGATTTTATCTAAAGGTCTTTTGATGGGTGCCCGTGGTAACTCGGGTGTTATCACGTCACAATTGTTCCGTGGATTTGGTCAAAGTATCAAGGATAAAACGGAACTTGATGGTCAAGATTTAGCTCATGCCTTCCAAGCAGGGGTTGAAGTTGCTTATAAAGCAGTTATGAAACCTGTCGAAGGAACAATCCTTACAGTATCACGTGGTGCAGCTTCAGCAGCGATTAAGAAAGCTGAATCTACGAATGATGCTGTTGAGGTTATGCGTGCAGCTCTCGATGGAGCTAAGGCTGCCTTGGCTAAGACACCAGAGATGCTTCCAGTTTTGAAAGAAGTTGGTGTGGTAGACTCAGGTGGTCAAGGTTTGGTCTTCATTTATGAAGGTTTCTTGTCAGCCCTCACAGGTGAGTATATCGCTTCAGAGGACTTCCAAGCGACACCTGCTACTATGACAGAGATGATCAATGCAGAACATCATAAGTCAGTTGCTGGTCATGTTGCAACAGAAGACATTACCTTCGGTTACTGTACGGAAATCATGATTGGTCTCAAACAAGGTCCAACTTATGTGAAGGACTTTGACTATGAAGAGTTCCAAAATTACTTGAGCAACCTTGGGGATTCTCTTCTTGTAGTTAACGATGATGAAATTGTAAAAGTTCACGTCCATACAGAGGATCCAGGTCTTGTCATGCAAGAAGGTCTTAAATATGGGGCTCTTGTCAAAGTTAAGGTTGACAACATGCGTAACCAACACGATGCACAAGTTCAAAAAGAAGAAGCTATCCAAGCTACACCTTCTGCTCCTAAAGACTTTGCCCTTATTGCAGTTGTTGCCGGAGATGGACTTGCAGATATCTTCAACTCACAAGGTGTTGATTATGTGATTTCAGGTGGTCAAACAATGAACCCATCAACAGAAGATATTGTTAAGGCTATTGAACAGGTCAATGCTAAGAATGTAATCATCTTGCCAAACAATAAAAACATCTTTATGGCAGCGCAATCAGCTGCTGAAGTAGTAGATGTCAATGCGGCTGTTGTTGAAACACGTACAGTTCCACAAGGATTTACAAGTTTGCTTGCTTTTGATCCTAGCCAAAGTATCGAAGCTAATGTTGAAGCTATGACAGCTAGTCTTTCAGATGTAACAAGTGGTAGCGTGACATTGGCGGTACGTGATACAACTATTGATGGTCTTGAGATTCATGAAAATGATATCCTTGGTATGGTGGATGGTAAGATCCTTGTGTCTACACCAGATATGGACCAAGCCCTTCTTGACACCTTTGACAAGATGATTGACGAAGACAGTGAAATTGTTATGATTTACGTCGGCGAAGAAGGTAATCAAGAACAAGCTCAAGCACTTGCGGAAAAATTGGAAGAGGCTCACGAAGATATCGAAGTTGAAATCTTCCAAGGAGACCAACCAGTTTATCCATACCTCTTCAGTGTTGAATAATTTTGAATAATCATTTAGGAAGTCTTAGGGCTTCCTTTTTGTTTTGTCAGTTTTGATATAGCAGGGATGTCTTTTTGGAATTACAGAAATATTCTGAAAATTCCTTGACATTACTTTCCAAAGTGGTAACATATGTTGTAAGAAATTTTATAGATTGAAGGTAACATCATGAGAAGTGATATAATCAAAGTTGGTGTTGATAAGGCGCCAGCACGCGGACTTTTGTATGCGACTGGGCAAGTTAAATCTGCCAAGGATATGCAAAAGCCCTTCATTGCTATTTGTAATTCTTATATTGATATTGTTCCAGGGCATGTTCACTTGCGTGAATTAGCAGATATTGCCAAGGAAGCCATCCGTGAGGCTGGCGGTATTCCTTTTGAGTTTAATACCATTGGTGTGGACGATGGGATTGCCATGGGGCATATTGGGATGCGTTACAGTCTTCCATCTCGTGAATTGATTGCCGATTCTGCAGAAACAGTTATTAATGCCCACTGGTTTGACGGGGTTTTCTACATTCCTAACTGTGATAAGATTACACCAGGGATGATTTTGGCGGCCATGCGTACTAATGTGCCAGCAGTATTTTGTTCTGGTGGCCCTATGAAGGGTGGCGTTGACATGACTGGTCACCAAGCGACGCTATCAAGTTTGTTTGAAGCTGTAGGTACCTATCAGGCTGGAGATATGAGCAAGGAAGAGCTCGATTATTTGGAGAAAAATGCTTGTCCAACTTGTGGTTCATGCTCAGGAATGTTTACCGCTAACTCAATGAACTGTTTGATGGAAGTTTTGGGCCTAGCCCTTCCAGGTAACGGTACTATCCTAGCCGTTTCAGATGAACGTCGTGAATTGGTTCGTCAAGCAGCCACAAAATTGATGGATAACATCAAAAATAATGTTCGCCCACGTGATATTGTGACCAAAGAAGCCATCGATGATGCGTTTGCTCTTGATATGGCCATGGGTGGTTCAACCAATACTGTTCTCCATACCCTTGCTATTGCGCGTGAGGCCGGTATTGACTATGATCTTAAAGACATTAACGAGATTGCCAAGAAGACCCCTTATCTCTCTAAAATTGCACCTTCAAGTGTTTACACTATGCATGATGTCCATGAAGCTGGTGGTGTTCCAGCCATTATTAATCAGTTGATTAAAAAAGGAGCCATTAAAGGTGATCGTATTACAGTTACTGGTAAGACTTTGAAAGAAAACGTAGCTGGTGCTGAAATCAAAAATGAAGAAATTATCCATCCAATTGAGCATCCTATCTCACCAGTTGGTGGTTTGTCTATCCTTTACGGAAATATTGCTCAGGATGGAGCTGTTATCAAGGTCGGTGGTGTAGATCCATCTGTTAAAACTTTCCGTGGTAAAGCTATTTGTTGTGATTCACAAGATCAGGCCCTTGAGTTGATTGATAATGGAACAGTTAAGAAGGGCCATGTCGTTGTCATTCGTTACGAAGGTCCTCAGGGTGGACCTGGTATGCCAGAAATGTTGGCACCAACTTCTAAGATTGTCGGACGCGGTCTTGGTAAGGATGTGGCTCTCATTACGGATGGTCGTTTCTCAGGAGCTACTCGTGGGATTGCGATTGGTCACGTTTCTCCAGAAGCAGCAGAAGGTGGTAATATCGCCCTAATCGAAAATGGGGATGAAATCGTGATTGACCTACCAAATCGTACCCTTGATCTACTTGTCGATGATGCAACCCTTGAAGAACGCCGCAAACATTTGAAACCTTTCAAATCAAAAATTTCAAGTGGTTGGTTGCGTCGCTATACAGCCTTTGCTAAATCAGCCAATGTTGGCGGAACTTTGATGAGTGACGAAGAATTCGAAGAACGTAAAGCAGAACGTCAAGCACAAGAAAAAAACTAAGAACATTCTTTCCGAAGAGTTTGTGATATTTTTCTCCGAAACCCTTGCAAATTTGGTTAAAAATGTTATCATAGTATACAAGGTTTTGAATTTTTAGACAATTCGAAAAAAACAACTACTAAAGGAGGTCCATGTGAAGAAAATTGAACTTGAAGAAGCACGCTCTGGTGCTGATTTAATTCTAGATACACTTCTTGAACTTGGGATTTCAACTATCTTTGGATATCCTGGCGGAGCGGTTCTTCCTTTGTATGATGCTATTTACAAAAATGACAAGATTAATCATATCTTATCTCGTCATGAGCAAGGAAGTCTGCACGAAGCTGAAGGTTATGCCAAATCAACTGGTAAACTCGGTGTTGCACTTGTAACGAGTGGTCCTGGTGCCACTAATGCTATTACAGGGATTGCAGATGCTATGAGTGATAGCGTACCTCTCCTAGTCTTTACTGGTCAGGTCGCAACACCAGGTATTGGTAAGGATGCCTTCCAAGAGGCTGACATTGTCGGAATTACCATGCCGATTACAAAATACAATTATCAGATTCGCGATACAGCTGATATTCCTCGTATTATTAGGGAAGCGGTTCATATTGCAACAACTGGCCGACCTGGTCCAGTTGTTATCGACCTCCCTAAAGATGTCGTAGCTAAGGAAACAGCCTTCATCAACAATCCTGAAATTAATCTTCCAAGTTACCAACCGACGCTAAGACCAAACGAAATGCAAATCAAGAAAATCTTGAAGCAGTTGGGTAAAGCTAAGAAGCCGGTTATTGTAGCTGGAGGTGGGGTGTCTTATTCTGAATCTGCTAAGGAGCTAGTTGCTTTTGCAGAACGCTACCAAATCCCAGTTGTTACAAGTCTTTTAGGTCAAGGGACAATTGCTACTAGTCATCCCCTCTTCTTGGGTATGGGTGGTATGCACGGTTCATATGCAGCTAACATTGCTATGACCGATGCTGACTTTATGATTGCCGTTGGTTGTCGTTTTGATGACCGTTTGACAGGTAATCCTAAAACATTTGCCAAGAATGCCAAGGTTGTCCATATTGATGTAGATCCAGCTGAGATTGGTAAAATTATTGCAGTGGACCTTCCAGTTGTTGGTGATGCCAAGCAAGCTCTTGAAATGCTCTTAGCAGAACCAGTGGTTAAGAATAACACTGAAAAATGGATTGAAAAAGTTACAAAAGACAAAGAGCGTGTACGTTCTTACGATAAGAAAGAACGTATGGTACAGCCTCAGGCAGTTATCGAGCGTATCGGTGAATTGACTAAGGGTGACGCGGTTGTTGTTACTGACGTTGGTCAACATCAAATGTGGACAGCTCAGTATTATCCATACCAAAATGAGCGTCAATTGGTGACCTCAGGTGGTCTTGGAACAATGGGATTCGGTGTCCCAGCAGCAATTGGTGCTAAAATTGCTAATCCTGATAAAGAAGTTATCCTCTTTGTTGGTGATGGTGGTTTCCAAATGACGAATCAAGAATTGGCTATCTTAAATGTTTACAAGGTGCCAATCAAGGTTGTTATGTTGAATAACCACTCACTTGGTATGGTACGTCAATGGCAAGAGTCCTTCTACGAAGGGCGTACATCAGAGTCTGTCTTTGATACCCTTCCAGATTTCCAATTGATGGCTCAAGCTTACGGCATTAAGTCTTATAAGTTTGATAATCCAGAGACAATTGATCAGGATTTGGAAGTTATCAAGGAAGACGTGCCAATGTTCATCGAGGTGGATATCTCTCGTAAAGAGCATGTCTTGCCAATCGTTCCGGCTGGTAAGAGTAATCACGAAATGTTGGGGGTGAAGTTCAATGCGTAGAATGTTAACAGCTAAACTTCAGAACCGTTCAGGTGTCCTTAACCGCTTCACAGGTGTTCTTTCACGACGTCAAGTTAACATTGAAAGTATCTCTGTAGGGGCTTCTGAGGATCCTAACGTTTCACGTATTACGATTATTATTGATGTGAATTCTCAAAATGAAGTGGAACAAATCATCAAACAGCTTAATCGTCAGATTGATGTGATTCGCATCCGTGATATCACGGATCAGCCACACTTGGAACGTGAAGTTATCCTAGTTAAGGTATCAGCACCAACCTCTAAACGTGCTGAAATCTTGGCGATTATTCAACCTTTCCGTGCTTCGGTGGTTGATGTGGCACCAAGCTCTATCACTATCCAGATGACTGGTGATGCTGAAAAGAGCGAGGCGCTTCTACGAGTTATTCGTCCTTACGGAATCAAAAATATCGCTCGTACGGGTGCTACTGGATTTACCCGTGATTAAAAAATCCAACTTAAATTTGTTAACCCAGCCTTAAAAAGGCAATAAATTATTTTTTTAGAAAAGAGACATATTACTATGGCAGTTCAAATGGAATATGAAAAAGACGTAAAAGTAGCAGCACTTGACGGTAAAAAAATCGCCGTTATCGGTTACGGTTCACAAGGTCATGCGCATGCACAAAACTTGCGTGATACAGGTCACGATGTGATCATCGGTGTTCGTCCAGGTAAATCATTTGATAAAGCTAAGGAAGATGGTTTTGATACTTACACAGTAGCAGAAGCAACTAAATTGGCTGATGTTATCATGATCTTGGCTCCAGACGAAATCCAACAAGAACTTTACGAAGCAGAAATTGCTCCAAACCTTGAAGCTGGTAATGCTGTTGGTTTCGCACACGGATTTAACATCCACTTCGAATTCATCAAAGTTCCTAAAGATGTTGATGTCTTCATGTGTGCTCCTAAAGGACCTGGTCACTTGGTACGTCGTACATTTGAAGAAGGTTTTGGTGTTCCTGCACTTTACGCAGTATACCAAGATGCTACAGGTAACGCTAAAGACATCGCTATGGACTGGTGTAAAGGTGTTGGTGCAGCACGTGTTGGTCTTCTTGAAACAACATACAAAGAAGAAACTGAAGAAGATTTGTTTGGTGAACAAGCAGTTCTTTGTGGTGGTTTGACTGCCCTTATCGAAGCTGGTTTTGAAGTCTTGACTGAAGCTGGATATGCTCCAGAATTGGCTTACTTTGAAGTGCTTCACGAAATGAAATTGATCGTTGACTTGATCTACGAAGGTGGATTCAAGAAAATGCGCCAATCAATTTCAAACACTGCTGAATTCGGTGACTACGTATCAGGTCCACGTGTTATCACTGAACAAGTGAAAGAAAATATGAAAGCAGTTCTTGCTGACATCCAAAATGGTAAATTCGCTAACGACTTCGTTAACGACTACAAGGCTGGACGTCCAAAACTTACTGCTTACCGTGAAGAAGCTGCTAACCTTGAAATCGAAAAAGTTGGTGCTGAATTGCGTAAAGCAATGCCATTCGTTGGTCAAAACGACGACGACGCATTCAAAATCTATAACTAATGTGATAGTCTCGAAAACCAGCCTAGTGCTGGTTTTTTGTGTTCTGAAGAGAGTAGTTGGGAATCAATCCTACTGCTCTTTTTTGGTAGATAAATTGTAAAATATAGTGCAACAAAAAAACTCACTCCATTAAGGAGTGAGAATAGCCATAAATTAGTAAGTCAAGACAAAGTTTTTCTTCTTACCACGACGGATAACAGTAATTTCATTATCAATTTTATCTGTATCTGAGAGAGTGTAATCCAAGTCTTGTACACGTTCACCGTTGATGTAGATAGCGCCGTTTTGGACATCTTCACGTGCTTGACGTTTAGATGGTGAAATTTTTGCATTGACGAGAAGTTCAACGATGTTCAGATTTTCATCTGCTGAAATTTCATATGTTGGGACACCGTTGAGGGCAACTTTAAGGTCGCGTGCTGAGAGAGCTTTGAGGTTACCAGCGAAGAGTTGTTCAGTGATGTGAACAGCTTGTTCGTAAGCTTCTTTACCGTGAACCAAAGTAACAACTTCACGAGCCAAAACCTTTTGTGCCAAACGTTGGTGACGAGCTTGGTCAAATTCTTTACCGATTTCTTCGATTTCTTCAAGTGATAAGAAAGTGAAAATCTTCAAGAAGCGAACAGCATCATCATCCATAACGTTGAGCCAGAATTGGTACATTTCGTAAGGTGTAGTCTTAGTCGCATCAAGCCAGACAGCGTTACCTTCAGATTTACCGAATTTTTTACCAGTTGAATCTGTGATAAGTGGCACAGTGATAACATGTCCAGATTTGTCTGCTTTACGACGCAAGAGCTCAGTACCTGCTGTCATGTTACCCCATTGGTCAGAACCACCAATTTGGAGGGTTACGCCGTACTTATCGTTGAGTTCGTAGAAATCGTAACCTTGCATGATTTGGTAGGCAAACTCAGTGTAAGAGATACCTGTTTCGATACGTTTCTTAACAGATTCCTTACTCATCATGTAGTTAACTGTGAAGTATTTACCCACGTCACGCAAGAAATCGATGAAGCTGACTGAACCAAACCAATCATAGTTGTTGACCATAACGGCTTTATTGTCACCATTTTCAAAATCAAGGAAACGAGAAAGCTGACCTTGGATTTTTTCAACCCAACCTTCAACGGTTTCTTTGGTTTGGAGGCTACGTTCAGCATCTTTAAATGATGGGTCACCAATCAAACCTGTTGCACCACCAACGAGGGCGTAAGGTTTGTGTCCAGCCAATTGAAGTCGGCGACTTGTAAGGATAGCTACAAGGTGTCCAAGGTGGAGACTGTCTGCTGTTGGGTCATAACCAGTGTAGTATGAGACTGGTCCCTCTTCAAAGGCTTTTACAAGGGCTTCTTCATCTGTGGTTTGAAAAATCAAGCCACGTGCTTTTAGTTCTTCAAAAATTGTCATGATATTCTCCAGTAAAGTATATTCTGCACCATTATACCAAAAGAAAGTAGGCCTATGCAAGCTTTGTCAAAGTTTGTTATAATAGGCTTTGAGGTATTTCTATGAATTTTGAAAAAATAATAAATTATTTTAGACGACTAGGGCAGGCTATTCGCACAAAGTTTGCTGGTTCTAGGTCTAAAAGAGGGGATAAATCTTTTAATGAAAGGAAAGCTACGACTGATTCTAAGTGGAATCGTAAGCAAGGGAGAAAGTCGCCTGAGGACCGGATGACACTCTTAGACATGGGTGATGTTTTCTTAAAAACCTTAAAGCTTTTGTCTGATTTCTTTTATGTGGTTATTATCGTCCTTACCTTGTTCGGTGCAGGAATTGGTTTGGGTTATTTGGGGAGTCAAATTGAGTCTGTTCCGTCGATTAAGGACAAAACCTTGTTGAATCAGATTAGTGAGGTTAGTTTGGTATCTTCGATGAGCTATTCCGATTCCAAGAAGATTGCGGATATTGACACTGACTTGCTGAGAACACCTATTGAGAGTGATGCGATTTCTAACAATGTCAAAAATGCCATCATTGCGACTGAGGATGAAAATTTTAAGAAGCATAAGGGTGTTGTGCCAAAGGCAGTATTTAGGGCTTTGGTGTCATCAGTTTTGGGAGTTGGCTCTTCAAGTGGTGGTTCGACGCTAACGCAGCAGTTAATTAAGCAACAGGTAACAGGAGATGCACCAACCTTTAAACGTAAGGCGGCAGAGATTATCTATGCCTTACAATTGGAGCGTCGTGTTTCTAAAAATGAAATATTAACCGATTATCTGAATGTTTCTCCTTTTGGACGTAATAACAAGGGGAAAAATATTGCTGGTATTGAGGAGGCTGCTCAAGGTATCTTTGGGGTATCTGCAGCGGATTTGACAGTTCCTCAGGCTGCCTATCTGGCAGGTTTGCCACAGAGCCCGATTGTCTACTCACCTTATACAGCTGACGGTCAATTAAAAAACGCAGAGGATCTATCTTATGGCTTGGCACGTCAACAAGATGTACTCTACAATCTTTATCGCGGCGGCTATCTAGATAAGTCGCAGTACGAAAGCTATAAGAGTTATGATATCACTAAAGATTTCAAGGCTGGTGAGAAGTCTGATGCTGTAAGTCATGACTATTTGTACTATTCTGTCATGTCTGAGGCTCAGGATGTCATGTATGATTACCTCGTTAAACGTGACAAGGTATCGAGTCAAGATTTGAAAAATGATAAGACAAAGGAAAGCTATCGTGAGAGAGCCCTTCAAGAGCTCCAAACCGGTGGCTACAGCGTTAAGACAACTATTGACAATGCAGTTTATAATGCGATGCAAGATGCTGCGAGTCAATATGGTGGCCTCCTCGACCAAGGTGGCAATAGTGGAGTTGAGGTCGGAAATGTGCTCATGGATAATGCGACTGGAGCAATTCTAGGATTTGTTGGTGGTCGTAGTTACGAAAATAATCAAAATAACCATGCCTTTGATACGGCACGCTCCCCAGGCTCATCTATTAAGCCTATTATTGCTTATGGAATTGCTATTGATCAAGGTTTGATGGGTAGCTCAAGTATCCTTTCTAACTACCCAACTAATTTTACGGGTGGAACGCCTATTCTCCATGATGGTGATAAGGGTACAGCTATGATGAACCTCCAAGAGGCACTCAATACCTCATGGAACATTCCAGCCTTTTGGACTTATCAAATGCTTCAACGTCATGATGTTGATGTTGAGGGTTACATGACCAAGATGGGTTATAAGATTGCTAATTACAATATCGAGAGTTTACCTCTTGGTGGAGGGATTGAAACCACGGTTGCCCAACAGGTAAATGCCTATCAAATGCTTTCAAATGGTGGCGTCTATGAGAAGGGCTATATGATTGATAGTATTACCGACCGTACTGGCGAAGTTATCTATCAGCATAAATCTGAAGGGGTTCAAGTCTTTTCAAGAGCTACGGCTAGCATCATGGATAACCTGCTCAAGGAAGTTGTAGTTAAGGGAGCGACAACGCAATTTCATTCTGAATTGAAAAATGTCAATGGTGCAGTAGCCTCAGCGGACTGGATGGGTAAAACAGGAACGACAGATAACTTTGCGGATGCTTGGTTGATTGTGTCAACGCCTGGTATTACTCTTGGTGGTTGGGCTGGTTATGACAATAATACACCAACCAATTCTAAAACGGGTTACACCTATAATGCGCAATATATGGCTCGTTTGACTTCCGCTATCTATAATGCCAATCCAGCTATTTTTAAAACGGGAGACAAGTTTAATATCGATTCAAGTGCCATTAAGGCAAGTGTGCTCAAATCAACAGGTCTTAAACCAGCAACAGTGTCTGTCAATGGTCGTAATGTTTCTGTAAGTGGTGAAATGGTTGATACTTACTGGGCCAAAAATGGACCTGGAGATACGACTTACAAGTTTGCTATTGGTGGAACTGACAGTGACTATCAAAAAGCCTGGTCTAGCATTCTTGGAGGGCATTAGGAATTGCCAAGAAAACTTGCAAAAAAGTAAAAAATTAGGTATAATATAGACAACTATTTGTCGTCTTACTTGGTTGAAATATTGTCCAATCAAGAGATACAGCAGTTAAATCAACGTTTTTTCGGTCAGATTTAGCTGCTATTTTTGTGCTTATTTTTAGGATTTTCAAGTGTTGTAACGCATATTTAAAGGTTCTAAAAATTCACAGATTAAGTTTTTCGCTTATCATTAATCAGCTAAGTGGATCTTGGTGTTTGATCACTTGTCAATGGGACAAGCAACTGAAAAAGGCAGAAGACAAATATTTAAAGTGCACGACTTGCAAAGCAGGTCTCGAATGTAGAAAAGGAGTAGAAGACTTGGCAGGACATGACGTTCAATACGGGAAACATCGTACCCGTCGTAGTTTTTCAAGAATCAAAGAAGTTCTTGATTTACCAAACTTGATTGAAATCCAAACGGATTCATTCAAAGAATTCTTGGATACTGGTCTTAAAGAGGTTTTTGAGGATGTACTTCCTATCTCAAACTTTACAGACACTATGGAATTGGAATTCGTTGGTTACGAATTGAAAGAGCCTAAGTATACACTTGAAGAAGCTCGTATCCACGATGCATCATACTCAGCACCTATCTTTGTGACTTTCCGTCTTATTAACAAAGAAACTGGTGAAATTAAAACTCAGGAAGTCTTCTTCGGAGATTTCCCTATTATGACTGAGATGGGTACTTTCATCATCAATGGTGGTGAACGTATTATCGTTTCTCAGTTGGTGCGCTCACCTGGTGTTTACTTTAACGATAAGGTTGATAAAAACGGTAAAGTGGGTTATGGATCAACAGTTATCCCTAACCGTGGGGCATGGCTTGAGCTTGAAACAGATTCAAAAGACATCGCCTACACTCGTATCGACCGTACACGTAAGATTCCATTCACAACGCTTGTGCGTGCGCTTGGATTCTCAGGTGATGACGAAATTGTTGATATCTTTGGTGATAGCGAGTTGGTTCGTAACACTATTGAAAAAGATATCCACAAAAACCCAGCAGATTCACGTACTGATGAAGCGCTTAAAGAAATTTATGAACGTCTTCGTCCAGGTGAACCAAAAACTGCCGACAGCTCACGTAGCTTGCTTGTAGCTCGTTTCTTTGATCCACGTCGTTATGACTTGGCTGCTGTTGGTCGTTACAAAGTCAACAAAAAACTTAACATCAAGACACGTCTTTTGGGACAAACAATTGCTGAAAACTTGGTAGATCCTGAAACAGGTGAAATCCTTGTTGAAGCTGGTACTGAAATGACACGTGATGTGATTGATTCAATCGCAGAATACTTGGATGGTGATTTGAACAAATTTGTATACACACCAAACGATTATGCGGTGGTTACAGAACCTGTTGTTCTTCAAAAATTCAAGGTTGTTGCACCAAATGATCCAGATCGTGTGGTTACAATTGTTGGTAATGCCAACCCAGATGACAAAGTTCGTGCTTTGACAACAGCGGATATCTTGGCTGAAATGAGCTACTTCCTCAACCTTGCTGAAGGTATCGGTAAAGTGGACGATATCGACCACCTTGGTAACCGTCGTATCCGTGCTGTTGGTGAATTGCTTGCTAACCAATTCCGTATTGGTTTGGCTCGCATGGAACGTAACGTACGTGAGCGTATGTCAGTTCAAGATAATGAAGTCTTGACACCACAACAAATCATCAATATTCGCCCTGTAACTGCAGCTGTTAAAGAATTCTTCGGTTCTTCACAGTTGTCACAGTTCATGGACCAACACAACCCATTGTCAGAGTTGTCACACAAACGTCGTTTGTCAGCCTTGGGACCTGGTGGTTTGACACGTGACCGTGCCGGATATGAAGTTCGTGACGTGCACTACACGCACTACGGTCGTATGTGTCCAATTGAAACACCTGAAGGACCTAACATCGGTTTGATCAATAACTTGTCTTCATACGGACACCTTAACAAGTATGGTTTCATTCAAACACCATATCGTAAGGTTGACCGTGCAACTGGTAAAGTAACCAACGAAGTAGTTTGGTTGACTGCCGATGAAGAAGATGAGTACACAGTTGCTCAGGCTAACTCTAAATTGAACGAAGATGGAACATTTGCAGAAGAAATCGTTATGGGTCGTCATCAAGGTAATAACCAAGAGTACCCATCACACCTTGTAGATTTCGTGGATGTTTCTCCTAAACAGGTAGTTGCCGTTGCGACAGCATGTATTCCTTTCTTGGAAAACGATGACTCTAACCGTGCCCTCATGGGTGCCAACATGCAACGTCAGGCTGTGCCTTTGATTGACCCTAAAGCACCTTATGTTGGTACTGGTATGGAATATCAAGCTGCCCACGATTCAGGAGCTGCAGTTATCGCTCAACACGACGGTAAAGTTGTCTACTCTGATGCTGATAAAGTTGAAGTTCGTCGTGAAGATGGTTCTCTTGATGTTTATACTATTCAAAAATTCCGTCGTTCAAACTCAGGTACTGCCTATAACCAACGTACTTTGGTTAAGGTTGGCGATATTGTTGAAAAAGGTGACTTTATCGCTGACGGTCCATCTATGGAAGGTGGAGAAATGGCCCTCGGTCAAAACCCTATCGTCGCTTACATGACATGGGAAGGTTACAACTTCGAGGATGCCGTTATCATGAGTGAGCGTCTTGTGAAAGATGACGTTTATACATCTGTTCACTTGGAAGAATTCGAATCAGAAACACGTGATACAAAGCTTGGGCCTGAAGAAATTACACGTGAATTGCCAAACGTTGGTGAAGAAGCCCTCAAAGACCTTGACGAAATGGGTATTATCCGTATCGGTGCTGAGGTTAAAGAAGGTGACATTCTTGTTGGTAAGGTAACACCTAAGGGTGAAAAAGACCTTTCTGCTGAAGAACGTCTTCTCCACGCTATCTTTGGTGATAAATCTCGTGAAGTACGTGATACATCACTCCGTGTACCTCACGGTGGTGATGGTGTCGTTCGTGATGTTAAAATCTTCACACGTGCAAACGGTGATGAATTGCAATCAGGTGTTAACATGCTTGTTCGTGTTTACATCGCTCAAAAACGTAAGATCAAGGTCGGAGATAAGATGGCCGGTCGTCACGGTAACAAAGGGGTTGTTTCTCGTATTGTTCCTGTTGAAGACATGCCTTACCTTCCAGACGGTACACCAGTTGATATCATGTTGAACCCTCTTGGGGTGCCATCACGTATGAACATCGGTCAGGTTATGGAACTTCACCTTGGTATGGCTGCTCGTAACTTGGGTATCCACATCGCAACACCAGTCTTTGACGGGGCAAGCTCAGAAGACCTCTGGGATACTGTTCGTGAAGCAGGTATGGATAGTGATGCTAAGACAATCCTTTACGATGGACGTACAGGTGAACCATTTGATAACCGTGTGTCAGTTGGTGTCATGTACATGATCAAACTTCACCACATGGTTGATGATAAACTTCACGCTCGTTCAGTAGGTCCTTACTCACTTGTTACCCAACAACCTCTTGGTGGTAAAGCACAATTTGGTGGACAACGTTTCGGTGAGATGGAGGTTTGGGCCCTTGAAGCTTATGGTGCATCAAATATCCTTCAAGAAATCTTGACTTACAAGTCAGATGACGTTAACGGACGTTTGAAAGCCTATGAAGCTATCACTAAAGGTAAACCAATTCCAAAACCAGGTGTACCAGAATCATTCCGAGTACTTGTTAAAGAATTGCAATCACTTGGTCTTGATATGCGTGTCCTTGATGAGGATGACTACGAAGTTGAATTGCGTGATCTTGATGAAGGTGAAGATGACGATGTCATGCACGTCGATGATCTTGAAAAAGCACGTGTACAACAAGCCAAAGAAGCTGCTGAATTAGAAAAAGCTAAAGAAGAAGCTTCAGATAAAACAGAATAAAATAAGCTTTAGAGAGGGAGTTCACACTCTCTGCTAAGGTAGCTGATAAAGGTGAGAATAGCGCTGCTATTGTCAATAGAACAAAAGAAAGGTAATACTAGTGGTTGACGTAAATCGATTTAAAAGTATGCAAATCACACTAGCTTCACCAACTAAGGTCCGTTCATGGTCTTATGGTGAAGTTAAGAAACCTGAAACAATCAACTACCGTACGCTCAAACCAGAACGCGAAGGTCTCTTCGATGAAGTAATCTTTGGTCCTACTAAAGACTGGGAATGTGCGTGTGGAAAATACAAACGTATCCGTTATAAAGGTATCGTTTGTGACCGCTGTGGTGTTGAGGTAACACGTGCTAAGGTTCGTCGTGAACGTATGGGTCACATCGAGTTGAAAGCACCAGTATCACACATCTGGTACTTCAAGGGAATCCCTTCTCGTATGGGATTGACTTTGGACATGAGTCCTCGTGCGCTTGAAGAAGTTATCTACTTCGCAGCTTACGTGGTTATCGATCCAAAGGAAACACCACTTGAACCAAAATCTCTCTTGACAGAACGTGAATATCGTGAAAAATTGCAAGAGTATGGACATGGTTCATTTGTCGCTAAAATGGGTGCAGAAGCTATCCAAGATCTCTTGAAACAAGTGGATTTGGAAGCTGAAATTGCTGAACTCAAAGAAGAGTTGAAGACAGCAACTGGTCAAAAACGTGTTAAGGCTGTTCGTCGTTTGGACGTTCTTGATGCCTTCTATAAGTCTGGTAACAAACCAGAATGGATGGTTCTTAACATTTTGCCAGTATTGCCACCAGACCTTCGTCCAATGGTTCAATTGGATGGTGGACGTTTTGCGGCATCAGACTTGAACGATCTTTATCGTCGTGTTATCAACCGTAACAACCGTTTGGCTCGTTTGCTTGAATTGAATGCTCCAGGTATCATCGTGCAAAACGAAAAACGTATGTTGCAAGAAGCGGTAGATGCCCTTATCGATAATGGACGTCGTGGTCGTCCAATTACTGGACCAGGTAGTCGTCCACTTAAATCTTTGAGCCACATGCTTAAAGGTAAACAAGGTCGTTTCCGTCAAAACTTGCTTGGTAAACGTGTTGACTTCTCTGGACGTTCCGTTATCGCCGTTGGTCCAACACTTAAAATGTACCAATGTGGTGTGCCACGTTTGATGGCCATCGAACTTTTCAAACCATTTGTGATGCGTGAAATCGTTGCGCGTGAATACGCAGGTAACGTGAAAGCCGCTAAACGTATGGTTGAACGTGGTGATGAACGTATTTGGGATATTCTTGAAGATGTTATCAAGGAACACCCAGTACTTCTTAACCGCGCACCTACCCTCCACCGTTTGGGTATCCAGGCCTTTGAACCAGTCTTGATTGATGGTAAGGCCCTTCGTCTTCACCCATTGGTATGTGAGGCCTACAATGCCGACTTTGACGGTGACCAAATGGCCATCCACGTTCCATTGTCTGAAGAAGCTCAAGCTGAAGCACGTTTGCTCCTTCTTGCGGCTGAACACATCCTTAACCCTAAAGACGGTAAACCGGTCGTAACACCATCTCAGGATATGGTTCTTGGTAACTACTACTTGACTATGGAAGAAGAAGGCCGTGAGGGTGAAGGTATGGTCTTCAAGGATATTGATGAGGCAGTGATGGCTTATCGTAATGGTTATGTTCACTTGCATAGCCGTGTCGGTATCGCGGTAGACAGCATGCCTGATAAACCTTGGAAAGAAAACCAACTTCACAAGATTTTGGTTACAACTGTTGGTAAGATTCTCTTTAACTCAATCATTCCAGCGGAAATTCCATATCTTCAAGAAACAACAAATGAGAACTTGACAGATAGTACACCAGATAAGTACTTCCTTGAACCAGGTCAAGATATCCAAACAGTAATTGATAGTTTGGAAATTAATGCACCGTTCAAGAAGAAAAATCTTGGTAACATCATCGCTGAAACCTTCAAACGTCTTCGTACGACTGAAACATCAGCCTTCCTTGACCGTTTGAAAGACCTTGGTTACTACCACTCAACACTTGCTGGTTTGACAGTGGGTATCGCCGATATCCCAGTTATCGATAACAAACAAGAAATTATCGATGCTGCTCACCACCGTGTTGAAGAAATTAACAAGGCCTTCCGTCGTGGTTTGATGACAGATGATGACCGTTATGTTGCTGTTACAACAACATGGCGTGAAGCGAAAGAAGCCCTTGAAAAACGTCTGATTGAAACACAAGATCCTAAGAACCCAATCGTTATGATGATGGACTCAGGAGCTCGTGGTAACATCTCTAACTTCTCTCAACTTGCCGGTATGCGTGGTTTGATGGCCGCTCCTAACGGACGTATCATGGAATTGCCTATCCTTTCAAACTTCCGTGAAGGTTTGAGCGTTTTGGAAATGTTCTTCTCTACTCACGGTGCGCGTAAAGGTATGACCGATACGGCCCTTAAGACAGCCGACTCAGGTTACCTTACTCGTCGTTTGGTTGATGTTGCCCAAGATGTTATCATCCGTGAAGACGACTGTGGAACAGACCGTGGTCTTCTCATCCGTGCGATTACTGATGGTAAAGAAGTTACGGAAACACTTGAAGAACGTCTTCAAGGTCGTTACACTAAGAAATCAGTTAAGAATCCTACAACAGGTGAAGTAATCGTAGGTCCAGATACTTTGATTACTGAAGACATGGCTGCTGCTATTGTCAATGCTGGTGTTGAAGAAGTAACTATCCGTTCAGTCTTTACATGTAACACACGTCACGGTGTCTGCCGTCACTGTTACGGTATCAACTTGGCAACAGGTGATGCGGTTGAAGTTGGTGAAGCAGTTGGTACTATCGCCGCTCAATCTATCGGGGAACCTGGTACACAGCTTACTATGCGTACCTTCCACACCGGTGGGGTAGCCTCAAACACCGATATCACACAGGGTCTTCCACGTATCCAGGAAATCTTTGAAGCACGTAACCCTAAAGGGGAAGCGGTTATCACTGAAGTTAAGGGTACTGTTATTGAAATCGAAGAAGATGCTGCAACACGTACTAAGAAAGTCTTCGTTCAAGGTAAGACTGGAATGGGTGAATACGTTGTTCCATTTACAGCTCGTATGAAAGTTGAAGTGGGTGACGAAGTACACCGTGGTGCGGCCTTGACAGAAGGTTCAATCCAACCTAAACGTCTCCTTGAAGTACGTGATACCTTGTCAGTTGAAACTTATCTTCTTGCAGAAGTACAAAAAGTTTACCGTAGCCAAGGGGTAGAAATCGGTGACAAACACGTCGAAGTAATGGTTCGTCAAATGCTTCGTAAAGTACGTGTTATGGATCCAGGGGATACAGATCTCCTTCCAGGTACACTTATGGACATTTCTGACTTTACAGACGCTAACAAGGATATTGTTATCTCTGGTGGTGTTCCTGCAACATCTCGTCCAGTCCTTCTTGGTATTACGAAAGCCTCACTTGAAACAAATTCATTCTTGTCAGCGGCTTCCTTCCAAGAAACAACACGTGTCCTTACAGATGCAGCTATCCGTGGTAAGAAAGACCATCTCCTTGGTCTTAAAGAAAATGTTATCATTGGTAAGACTATCCCTGCTGGTACAGGTATGGCTCGTTACCGTAACATTGAACCACTTTCAGTTAACGAAGTTGAAGTTATTGAAAACATTGCTGTTGACGAAGCAATTGTGGAATCATCTGAAGACTAAAATGAAAGCAAAAGAACTCACAATGAATTGTGGGTTCTTTTCGTATTTATATGACTAGAATTTCTTCTATTTTTGATAAATATAAAATATAAGACCATTTTTTTTATCTTTTCCAGAAAATTTTGTATAATAAGAACACCAAAGATGAAGTGAGAAAGAAAAATGTACCAAGTAGTTGAAATGAAAGGGGATTTGGAACCGTGGTGGTTCCTAGAAGGATGGCAAGAGGATATCATCAGTACTAAGGAATTTGAAAATTTTTACGATGCCCTCAAGTACTATAAAAAACTTTGGTTTGCGATGGAAGAAACCTTGCCAAGTTATATCAGCCGTAGTAGTGTCATGACTGCTTTTTGGGATCAAGAGGATAAGCACTGGTGTGAGGAGTGTGACGAATACCTGCAGGTCTATCAATCGATTGCTCTTTTGGATGATTGGCAGGAAATTCCTGAGGAAAAATACCGTCCGGGATATGAAAAGCGAAATGACCTTCCAAATCATGCCCACTGTAAAATTAAACGTTAAATAATCCAGAAGCTCGAAAATTTCGAGCTTTTTTTCATTTTCTTAAACTTTTTACGAATAGGTCTATGAGGAGGTCCTTATGGTAACAGAATTTGCTAAGGAAATGATCAAAAATGCTGATAGTTGTGGGGCTCAAGACATTTATGTCATTCCACGTCAGGATAATTACGAGCTCTATATGCGAGTTGGTCAGGAGAGGAGATTAATTGATGTATATCGGCCTGATTTCATGGCTAGTCTTATTGGTCACTTTAAATTTGTGGCGGGAATGATGGTGGGTGAGAAGCGTAGGAGTCAACTAGGTTCCTGTGACTATGATTGTGGTGATGGTCAAAGGGTTTCTCTGCGTTTGTCTACCGTTGGGGATTATCGCGGCTTAGAAAGTTTAGTTATTCGTGTTCTACATTCTGAACGTCGAGAATTAGTGTACTGGAATCAAGGAATCCAGCCTATTATGGATGCTTTGGATTATCGTGGCTTATATCTCTTTGCAGGTCCCGTTGGTTCTGGAAAGACTACGCTTATGCATGAGTTGGTTCAGGAGCGTTTTAAGGGGCAGCAGGTGATTTCGATTGAGGACCCTGTGGAAATTAAACAGGATAATGTCTTGCAACTCCAGGTGAATCAAGCAATTGACATGACCTATGATAATTTGATTAAGCTATCATTACGTCACCGCCCGGATGTTTTGATTATTGGAGAAATTCGAGATAAGGAGACTGCTCGAGCGGTTATTAGAGCTAGTCTGACGGGAGTTACTGTTCTTTCAACTATTCACGCAAAGAGTGTGTCAGGTGTTTATGAGCGTCTTCTGGACCTTGGTGTAGATAAGTCCGAGTTGGATAATGCTCTTCAAGGGATTGCCTACATGCGTCTGATTAAGGGAGGAGGTGTGATAGATTTTGCCAGTGAAAATTTCCAAAGCCATTCGTCAACCAGCTGGAACCAGCAGTTGGAAGGCTTGGTTAAACAAGGATATCTCACTGAAGGGGATATCCAAGGGGAAAAAATTAAAGATTAATCAGCAACTCAAGGTTATCCAGCTTTTCAAACAACTGTTAAAGGCAGGGTTTACCTTGACTGAAATCGTAGCCTTTTTGGAGCGAAGTCACCTGTTGAAAGAATCGTCATTGTCTCTTATGAAAGCGAGCTTAATGCGAGGCGATAGGTTGGACCAGATGTTTGCGGCAGTGGGCTTTTCGGACAATATTGTTACTCAGATTGCCCTTGCTGATAAGCACGGTAATCTTCTAGGGAGTTTAACCAAGATTGAAACCTATATGCTTCGTATGACCAAGGTTCGTAAGAAACTCATGGAGGTAGCAACCTATCCTATTCTACTTCTGGGTTTCCTAGTTCTGATTATGTTGGGGCTCAAAAATTATCTTCTGCCTCAACTGTTAGAGGGGGATGGTAAGGAGAATTGGGCTGTACAGTTGGTTCAAATTTTTCCCCAACTCTTTTTTGTGACTTTGTGCGGACTTCTTGTATTAAGCTTAATTCTCTATCTATGGGTCAAACGCCAGTCAGCCCTTGTCTTTTATCGACGAATGGCCAAAATCCCTTTTATAGGCCAAACTGTCAGGCTATATACGACTGCCTATTATGCTAGAGAATGGGGAAATCTCTTAGGGCAAGGTATTGACTTGCTAGACTTAGTTGCTCTAATGAAAGAGCAAAAATCAAAGCTTTTTCGTGAGCTGGGGGCTGATTTAGAGGAAGCCTTGATGCTAGGACAGAGTTTTCCTGATCGTATTGCTAGTCACCCTTTCTTCACTAAGGAACTATCCTTAATTATTGCTTATGGAGAGGCTAATGCTAGGTTGGGCTATGAGTTAGAAGTCTATGCTGAAGAGGTTTGGCAGGCTTTCTTTAACCGTCTTAATAAGGCAACAACCTTTGTGCAACCCCTCATTTTTGTTATTGTTGCTATCGTGATTGTAATGATTTATGCAGCTATGCTATTACCAATGTATCAAAATATGGAAGGAATGATGTCATGAAAATGATGTTGAAAAAATTGAATGCCGTTAAATTACGAGCTTTTACACTGATTGAAATGCTGGTCGTGCTTCTCATTATCAGTATTCTCCTTTTGCTCTTTGTACCTAACTTGAGCAAGCAGAAGGATTCTGTTAAAGAGACTGGAAATGCGGCTGTGGTCAAGGTCGTGGATTCTCAAGCAGAACTTTATGAAATGAAGAATAACAAGACAGCTAGCTTAGCCGCTCTTGTTTCAGAAGGTCAAATCACGCAAAAACAGGCAGATTCATACAATGATTACTATGCGAAACATGGTGGCGAAAGCCGCTCAGTGGCCAATTAGAGCCTTTACCTTGTTGGAGAGTCTGGTGACTCTAGCAGTGGTTGCCTTTCTCACTCTGAGTTTATCAGGCTCAGTCACAGGTATTTTTCAGCAGGTTGAGACTAATCTTTTTTATCTGCGCTTTGAGTACCTATACCGAGATAGTCAGCGCTTGGCAGCGGCGGAAGGGTCCAATGTTGAATTGCAGTTGTCCAAGGATAAAATCAGTAACGGAAAATCAAGTCTGGTGATTCCTAAAAATATACATCTGGATAAGGGGCAGACGCTAGTATTTGATGCCAAAGGAGGCAACTCTAGCCTCACCAAGATTCGTTTTTCAAGTGATAAGGAGGTGGTGACCTATCAGCTTAACATGGGCAGCGGTAAATATAAAAAGACGGTCTCTTAGAGGCTATATTCTTATCGAAAGCTTGATAGCAATGGCTGTCTTAGTACTCGTCAGTGGTCTTATCTTGGATCAGATTAATACCAATCGTAGGCTAATGGCTAGGAATCTCCACCAACAGGAGGTTTTGAGTGTGGCAACCATGGCAGTTCAGACCAAACAGGATCAGTTGACCTTAAATGGCATCACAGTGACAGTAAAACGTAGCAAGCAAGGTATCGCGGTTTATGAATCAGGAAAGGAGATTATTCATGTCTCTCAATAGCAAGGTTCGTGCTTTTACCCTCTTGGAGTGTCTAGTGGCCTTGTTGGTGATTGCTGGTTCAGTTCAAGTTTATCAAGGTCTGACCACAGTATTGGTGAGCAATGTTAAGCAGGTCAAGCAACAAGAAAGCCAAGACTGGCTTCTATTTGTTCAACAAATGGAGGCAGAGTTAGAAGGTTGTCAGTTGGTAAAGGTAGAAGGGAACAAGCTCTATGTCAAGCAGGATAATCAAGACCTGGCTTTTGGCCTTTCAAGTGCTACTGATTTTCGAAAAACAAATGCTGACGGTCGAGGCTACCAACCAATGCTTTTCAATGTAAAAGCTAGTACAATTAGTCAAAATAACCAGATAGTCACCATCCAAGTGACTCTTAAAAATGGGCTACAAAGGAGTTTTGTTTATGCTTTTGAAAAAACAGGTTAGGGGAGGCGTTCTTCTCTACGCTCTTTTTATGGCTGGCATTTTCACACTTCTTCTGCATGTTTATCTGGAGCGGGTGGTTGCTAGCTCTAGGCAGAACCAAGCGCAAATGATCTCCAGTCAGAGTCGTCTCATGGCAGAGATGACCATGGACTTGGCGGACAAGGAAGCAGGTGCTTTTAGTTTTTCCCAGGGAACTACGACTTACGAGGTTAAGGACAAACAAGTGATTGTTAGAGTTGCCAGTAAAGGCCAAATCAAGACCTATCGTTATGTGAAGAAGCAGGAGCAGAAATAGAAATTCTCTTTCCTTTTTGATATGATAGAAGGACGGAGGAAATCATGAATTTTGAAGCAATTGAGACAGCCTTTGAGCTGTTGTTAGAAAATGTCCAAACCATTGAAAATGATCTTGGAACCCATGCTTACGATGCGCTTATTGAGCAAAATTCCTATTATTTGGGGGCTGAGGTAGCTAATGAAGTCATCATCAAAAACAACGAGAAATTACGTGCCCTTAATCTAAGCAAAGAGGAGTGGCGTCGTGCTTTTCAGTTCTTGTTTATCAAGCTAGGGCAATTGGAAGCCTTACAAGCCAATCACCAGTTTACACCTGATGCTATTGGATTTATCATCCTCTACCTACTCGAAGGTTTGACCAAGGACGACCAATTAGATGTTTTGGAGATTGGTTCGGGGACAGGAAACTTGGCTGAAACTCTTCTAAATAATAGTCAGAAAACCCTTAATTATATGGGAATGGAAGTTGACGATCTTCTTATCGATTTGTCAGCTAGTATTGCTGATGTGGTGAATTCAAGTGCAGTTTACATTCAAGAAGATGCTGTTCGACCACATATTCTCAAAGAGAGTGATGTTATTATTAGTGACCTACCTGTTGGTTACTACCCTAATGATGAAATTGCGAGTCGTTTCAAGGTTGCAGCAACCGGTGAACACACCTATGCCCATCACCTTCTCATGGAGCAATCACTCAAGTACCTGAAGAAAGATGGTATTGCTATTCTTTTGGCACCAACTAATCTTTTGACAAGCCCACAAAGTGATTTGCTTAAGAAATGGCTATCAGGATATGCTGATATTATTGCCGTTATCACTCTTCCAGAAGCAGCTTTTGGCAATAAACATAACATGAAGTCTATCTTTGTGCTTAAAAAACAAACTGAAAATGCTCCTGAGACCTTCGTTTATCCACTTAGTGATTTGCAAAACCCAGAGGTCCTCAAAGATTTTACAGAGAATTTCCAAAAATGGAAATCAGATAATTCCATTTTCTAGCAAAACATGTTAGAATAAGACTATATTATTGAAAGCGTTTTACAAAGAGGTGGCTTATGACAAAAACAATAGCAATTAATGCAGGAAGCTCAAGCTTGAAATGGCAACTATATGAGATGCCAGATGAAGTTGTTCTTGCTAAGGGTTTGATTGAACGTATCGGCTTGAAAGATTCTGTTTCAACAGTAAAATTTGATGACCGTTCAGAATCGCAAACTCTAGATATTGCTGACCATGTTCAGGCAGTAAAAATCTTGCTTGATGATTTGATTCGTTTTGATATTATCAAGAGCTATGATGAAATTACAGGTGTTGGTCACCGTGTGGTTGCTGGTGGAGAATATTTCAAAGAATCAAGCTTGGTGGATGAAGATGCCTTGGCTAAGATTGAAGAATTGTCAGCTTTAGCACCTTTACACAATCCAGGTGCAGCTTCAGGGATTCGTGCCTTTAAGGAGCTCCTCCCAGATATTACAAGTGTTGCTGTTTTTGATACAGCCTTCCATACATCTATGCCGGAAGTGGCCTACCGTTATCCAGTGCCTAATCGTTACTATACAGACTACCAAGTCCGTAAGTATGGAGCACACGGAACTAGCCACCAATATGTTTCTCAAGAAGCAGCTAAGTTGTTAGGTAAGCCAATTGAAGAAACTAAGATTATCACAGCCCATGTGGGAAATGGTGTTTCTATTACTGCCGTTGATGGTGGTAAATCAGTAGACACGTCAATGGGGTTGACACCACTTGGTGGCGTTATGATGGGAACACGTACTGGGGATCTTGACCCTGCGATTATTCCATTTGTTATTGACCGTGAACCTGAGATGGCAGATGCTGAGCGTATCCGTCACGTCTTTAATAAGGAATCAGGCCTTCTTGGCATTTCTGAAAAATCAAGTGATATGCGTGATATCATTGCTGGTAAGAATGCTGGTGATGAAAAATGTGCCTTAGCTTATGATCTTTATGTGGATCGTTTGCGTAAATACATTGCTCAATACTTCGGTGTGTTGAACGGAGCGGATGCTATCGTCTTTACAGCAGGTATTGGTGAAAACTCTGCGGAAGTTCGTGCTTCAGTTTTAGATGGTCTCACTTGGTTTGGTATTGAAGTGGATTCTGAAAAGAATGTCTTTGGACATGTAGGCGACATTACAACAGCAGAGTCAGCTGTTAAAGTATTTGTTATCCCAACAGATGAAGAGTTGGTGATTGCGCGTGATGTTGAGCGCCTTAAAACTAAATAAGTTATCAAAAATTTGATAAGACCAGAAAAGTTGGCCGAGTGATTGGCTAGCTTTTTTGAATGCACTGACAGAATCATTCGAATATTTCTATTTATGTGTAATTCTATAAGTAAAGAAAACTTTACAAAAAATGTAAAAAAGACTTTACAAAACATGTAAAGTGAACTATACTATAAATGTAAAGTTAACTTAACAAAGAAAAGTAAGGAGTTTAACTATTTGAGAATAAACGATAAGGTTGAGGTGCCACATGGAAACAAAAATTCAGGAACTTCGCAAGGCTAATAAGATTAGTCAGGCAGAGTTAGCAGATGAGATGGGGGTCACGAGGCAGACCATCATTTCACTCGAAAAAGGTCGCTATAATGCGTCGTTGGAACTGGCTTTTAAAATTGCTAGATATTTTGGAAAGACTATTGAAGAAGTCTTTATTTTTGAGGAAGATTAAGGAGAAAAGATATGTTTAAACAAGTCATGAAGAAAATTGGTGTTATTGTTTTAGCGCTCACTCTACTAATCTTAGATTTAACACTATTAGGTGCTTTCCCGCTACTTACTCAGGATGGTAAGTTTTCACTTGTGGAGCAAATAGGTTACGGTATTTGGGCATTAGGGAGTTTGGCTATTTTTATCGTGATTGCTTATAGATTTAAACTCTTATCGCTTAAAGAGATTAATTGGAGACGTCTCGTTGCGATTGCTTCTCTTAATCTCGTCATCTTTTTCCTAGGTGATCTTCTAGGGTATTTTATTGGTCAGTTAACACACAATGCGACTATGGAAAATCAAGATGCTTTAAATGCTATCTTTGCCCACGTACCATTCTATCTTTACCTAGTAGTCGCCGGTTTTATTATTCCGATTATGGAAGAAATCATTTTTAGAGGACTCTTAGCCAAGGTGCTCTTTGGAAAATACTTTAAGACGGGTCTTGTTATTTCCAGTCTTCTCTTTATGGCTGGTCACTCAGCATTTACGCTTCAGACAATTGTCATCTATGGTATTATGTCAGCTGGTCTTGCGATAACATATTATAAGACTAAGCGTATCGAGTACAGTATGGGTGTCCATATCTTAAACAATAGCATAGTTGTACTACTCAGCCTTTTCGTTTAAGGTGAATAAGTGTTTAAAGTTGTCAGTGAAAAAAGTTATATTGCTCTTATAAAGGATAATAAAGGGAGTGTTAAGATATGTTAATAAAAATGTTATTAGGAAATAGAAAAACAGAGGCCGAATTTAAGAAATACATTACACGAGTAGCCTGCTCTTTCTTTTCTTTGGGTATTTTGGGATTATTTATTGTTCGCTCTAACAGTCTTAGTGATTATGCTCTAGGCTTAGTTTTAGGACTTACCATTGGGGTTTATGTTTTGTCAATCTATTATTTTGCGACGCTTACTCATCCTAAACGTCTTCACCAGATGTATATTGCTGCCTATGATGAGCGAAATAAACAGATTTTAATGGCGACAGCAGTTGCAACTCTGATTTTAGAGTTTTTGCTTATCTTTGCTTTGATTGCCCTATATGCCTTTGTCAATATTCAGTTGCCATATGTTACAGTCTTATCAGTCTTGCTCTATGGCTTAGTATTGGGATTTGCTCTTATTCGTCTCATCCTATCTAAAATAGGATAAGAGCCTATATTATCTTGAAAAACTCCTCTTTCGTTTTCTTTTTGTCTTGTCAAACAAGTTTCGTTGTATTATAATAAAGATACAAATAAATGATGAAAAGAGGTGGATTCTCATGAACAAAGGGTCAATTCTCAAACGCTTTCTTTATTTTTTACTAGCTTTCCTAATACTAATTATTGATCAAGTTCCAACCATCTATTTAGGTGTCAAAGATATAAGGCTGGTCTGTCTCTTAATTTTTGTCTTGCTTCTTATGAGCGCAGGAGCTCTTTTCTTAGGAAAACATCTTGGGCTTTTCGAAGGCTTTAAGGCCCTTTCTTCCCTGAAGGCCTGGGGTATGATTGGCTTGACCTACCTAGGTATTTATATCGTTACTAGGATTGGTTCTATAGTCATGATGATGGAAGGTGTTAGTAATAGCACCAATCAGGCAGCCATAGAAAATGCCCATATGAATCCCTTCCTTCTCATAACGTTTACAGTAATTATGGCACCAATTGTGGAAGAGCTGGTTTTTCGCGGGCTCCTCATGGGACGCGTCTTTAATCCAGATTCTATTGTTGGCTTGATTGTTAGTAGTTTACTTTTTGGCCTTGTTCATATGCCGAATAGTATCGGTGTTTGGATTGTATATGCAGGTATGGGTCTTGCCCTTGGAATAGCATATCGTAAGTTTCAAAAGTTAGAGTACTGTATCATGGCCCATATCATTAACAATAGTATTGCGGTTTCAATGTTGTTACTCTTACAATTTTTAGCGCCATATATCAAATAAAGCTCGGAAGATTCCGAGCTTTTTTCTTATAGTTTTTTGGCTTTAGCAATGGTTGTATCAATACTTGAAACTACACTATGGGTGAGGCCTGTACGCTCAAGTTCCATGAGACCGGCGATAGTAGTCCCACCAGGGCTACAGACCTTGTCAATAAGATCATGTGGACTGTCGCTACCAAGACTGAGATTTTCAGCAGTAGCTAGAACCGTCTGTGTGGCAATGGTCAGAGCGACCTGCTTACTTAGGCCATTTTTGACACCAGCCTTGGCTAGAGCCTCGATAAAGAGGGCGATGTAGGCAGGGCTAGAACCTGCTAGGGCAGTAAAGGTATCAAAGTCTTTCTCAGCCAATTCAACAGTGGTTCCAAAACTGTCTGTGATTTCCTTGGCAACTGCCAAAAGGTCCTCGGATACCTTATCATTAGTGCAAAGACCAGTAGTGCTTTTGAGGATCTGAGCATTAAGGTTCGGCATGATACGAATAAGAGGAAGGTCTGGACTGGTGAGGGAAGCAAGGCGTTCTAAGGTCACTCCAGCAGCCATACTTATGATAGGTTGATGAAAATTGAGACCGGCTAGTACCTTGTCAAACATTTGAGGTTTGATACCAAGGATGACCAGGTCAGCATTATCCAACAATTCCTGATGGGAAGCAGCCGCTTCAACCTCTAGTTCCTCTGCAAGCTGGCGTGAACGAGCCAAGGAAGACCCTGAAATAATGATACGATGTGAGCTTGTATTTAGGCCGTTGATAATGGCTGTCGCCATTTTTCCGACACCGATAAAACCTATAATCATGGGTTACTCCTTGTCTTAGTAGTTTTTAATTAAATCTACTGTTGAGCGATCCAACTTCTTAACAATAGCTTGTAAGAAGGCCTGTGCTTCTAGGAAGTCATCCATCGCATAAAGGGTTTGGTGCGAGTGAATGTAGCGGGCACAAACACCGATAGTTGTTGATGGAACACCAGCATTCTGCAAGTGAGCGGCACCAGCATCTGTTCCGCCCGCAGCACAGTAGTATTGGTATTTGATACCAGCTTCTTCAGCTGTAGTCAAAAGGAAATCTTTCATATTGGGCAACATGATGTGACCTGGATCGAAGAAACGAATAAGGGTACCATCGCCTACCTTACCTTGATTACCATAGATATCTCCTGCAGGAGAACAGTCCACTGCAAAGAAAACTTCAGGATCAAATTTAGTGGTAGAGACATGGGCACCACGTAAACCAACTTCTTCTTGAACATTGGCACCAGCGATTAGAGTATTATTGAGTTCTTGATCCTTAACGTTTTCCAAGAGTTCACGAATCATGAGAACACCATAACGGTTATCCCAAGCTTTAGAAATGACATTCTTTTGATTGGCTGTGAGAATCGTTTCTGATTCAGGAATGATGACATCACCTGGGAAAACGCCGTAGGCATTAGCCTCTTCTTGGTTGGCAAAACCAGCATCAAAGACGATATCAGAAACACTAGGAAGACTTGAAGCTCCACCGCTAGCACGTAAGAAATGAGGTGGCACTGAACCTGAGATGACAGGATAGACACGACCGTCACGAGTGTGTAGGGTGAAGCGTTGTGAGCTGACAACCAGTGGGTTCCAACCACCAAGTTCGACGACACGGAAAGTCCCGTCTGCTTTGATTTCCTTAATCATAAACCCAACTTCATCCATGTGGGCAGCCACAAGCACCTTAGGGGCATTTTCTGCTTGGCTATGCTTGATACCGAAAATACCACCGAGACCGTCTGTTTGGACCTCATCTACAAGTGGGGTGATGTTTTTGCGAAGGTAGTCGCGTACAGGAGCTTCAAAGCCTGAAGTAGCACTGAGCTCGGTTACTTCTTTAATTTTGTCAAATAGGGTAGTCATAAAATCCTCCTTGAGTAGTACTTGCTACTATTTTAGCACGATTCTCAAGAGATAGGTAGCCTCTCCCCATTCGTCTAAAATTATGGTAAAATGTTTCTTATGAAACGTAAAACATTGGCCTTGTTTGCTGGAGGCGTAGGAGCTTTAGGTCTCTTGGCAATGGCAGAGAAGTATAGACAGTCACGTGCAGAAATGAAGAAGGCTGCATTAATCCAAGATATTAGACAAGAATTATCTCACTTGGGGACTATCGCAGTCCTTTATACAAATCCCACTGATAAGGAAAATCCAGGACTTACAGGAGGTATCGTCTTAGAGGATGGACGTTCCTATAGCTTTGTTTATGCAGAGGATATCTTGACCTATGAGGAGGAGCAGGCATGATTATTCCTAAGAATCTTGAAGAATTGGCAAGCTATGTTGAAAGTGATCAAAAGGTGGTTTTCTTTTTCACTGCTGATTGGTGTCCAGACTGCCAGTTTATCTATCCCGTTATGCCTGAAATTGAAGCCCTCCATCCAGATATGACCTTTGTGCGTGTTAACCGTGATGATTATATGGCTTTGGCACAAACTTGGAATATCTTTGGTATTCCAAGTTTTGTCGTGACTCAGAAAGGTCAGGAATTGGGACGCTTGGTCAATAAAGCTCGTAAAACCAAAGAAGAAATCAATGCCTTTTTGTCGGAGATTTAAAAGATGAAAATCAATCACTTTCCTAATATCTCTCTTGATATTTCAGAAACTAAAGAAAAGTATCTGACAGAAAAAAATGAGGAGATCATCGAAGAATTATGCCAAATTTTAGTAGAGCATTCCAAAATTGAAAGTGATATCTTCCTAAAACACCAAGAAATAAACACCTACAAAAAGGAAAATAATCTTCCTACACATCAAACTATTCCTGGAGAAATGGAGTTATTTGATGAATTTAAAGAGAAGTTGACTCCTTTAGCTCAAAAACACTTGACTGATAACTGTTATAAAAGAGGTTTTTCAGCTTCTTTTGGTTCTCCAGGCACCTATGATTTTGTGTTAGAGCCCTGTCGAGTTAAGTTTATTATGAAGAGTAAGGCTAAGATGTTTCTCGAATTTTCTTATGGGAATGACTTTTGGTACCATAAACAATTTATCGTAAAATTAACAGAGAGTGACTGGAAAATTGACAAGATTAGTTATCGCTATGGTAGTAATGACGATTCTTGGCATGTCAGTCGATTTTAAAATCTATAAAAGAACTATTGAAGGAGAACCCATGATTTTTGCATACAATAAGGAACAAGTTGGTGACGTTTTGTTGGTTATCTTGGAAGATACTAAGGACATCAAACGTAGCGTAGAACGTAAAGGTAAAGTGGCGCGTGTCACAGCTGATGAAACAGGCAAGACTCTTGCTTGGAATATTTTTGAAGCGTCAAGCCTCATTGATATCGAAGGTAACGGTCAAGTTTTCTTGTCAGACCAAGATGTAGCTGTCTTGAACGAAGAATTGGCTAAAGAGGGCTTTGAAGAGCGTTTGGAAAACACACAAGGACCAGTCTTTGTGGTTGGACAAATTGATGAAATGGTTGCACATCCAGACAGTGACCACCTTAACATCTGCCAAGTGAACATCGGTGATAAGAAGGTCCAAATCGTTGCAGGAGCACCAAACGCAGCGCTTGGTCTTAAAACTATTGTAGCTCTTCCTGGTGCTATGATGCCTAGCGGTGCCCTTATCTTCCCAGGAAAACTTCGTGGTGAAGATAGTTATGGTATGATGTGTGCCCCACGTGAGTTGGCCCTTCCAAATGCCCCACAAAAACGTGGTATTATTGAACTTGATGATTCAGCAGTAGTCGGTGAGGCTTTTGATCCAGCTAAACACTGGAAAGGGTAAATAAGACAAGAAGCGGTAAGTATATACCGCTTTTTTTTAGGAGAGCTCGTCTTGGCAAATGGTTCAAAATTTCGAGAACCTCTTTATGCTTACCAAGTTCATCATCAAAATATAATAGTATTGCTCTCAATCTCTATTATTTGCCAAAACAACTTTATCCGAGCAATTATCTAAAAAATGTGGCTTCAAGTTTATTAATCAAGTTGTGTTTTATTTATCTGTCAGACTCAGATTTGGTGATGATTATATAAAGAAAGGAAAGTTCAATGGTTTACAACAAACATAAGGGAGTCCTTGTTTTTATGATTCTCTATACAGTCCTTTTTGTTTTTGACGGTATACGAGTATTTGATGCTCCCTTACCTTCTTCTTTAACGACCTATTTAGTTTATACCATCATGTTTTTGTATGGTTGCTTCTTATTTAAGTCTGAATTGCTCAAAAAGTGGAAAGAGGTCAGAAGTTCTAAAAGAAAATTTTTCTTGGGGGTTTTAAAAGGCTGGCTCTTACTTGTCCTGGTGACCATTTTCTTTGGACTACTATCGGCAATATTGAGGCAGGTTTTGGGACTAAGTGAACAAGGACTAAACGAGGCTAATATACAAAGTACCTTTAAAGAACAACCACTACTGATAGCAGTTTTCGCCTGTATCATTGGACCTTTGGTGGAAGAACTCTTTTTCCGTCAAATTTTATTGCATTGTTTACAGAGACATTTGCCAAGCTGGCTAAGCATTTGTGTGGTAGGATTTGTTTTCGCCTTGACCCATATGCACAGTTTGTCTTTATCAGAGTGGGTCATTGCAGTTGGTTACTTAGGTGGCGGAGTAGCCCTTTCAATTATTTATGTGAATGAAAAGGGAAATATTTACTATCCCTTGATGGTTCATGTGCTAGGAAATATTTTATCTTTTATAGTATTGGTCATTGGTAGTGTGCAATAAGTGAATTCCAAACTATTTCAGCTTACAAAGAAAAGGCAAAGGACTCTCGTCTCTCTTCTATCAATAAAACAACTTCAAAACGGAGTGTTAAAATTATTTTAAGTGGTAATTCTGGGTCAGCAGAGGATGATTTGAGTAAGTAAACTAATGACAAGTTTGTATGGCGATAACTGTTCTTTGAATCGACAGCTCATACCAAGCTTCCTACTTCCTTTGCTAGTAGCTCAGCTCATCTTTAGATGTCTAATATTTAGTGACAAGTACATTTATTGCAGAACTCATCCTGCTTTTCACCCGAATAGATTTTACTTTTTTCTATTTAATTGAAATCAATAATGTGATATATATATCTTATTTTTATTCTTGCTTTTTCAAAATCTGTCACTTTTTTTACTTCTGCTTACGAATAGATAGGTGGAGGTAAAAAAATGTATAACAAAGTTATTTTAATTGGACGTTTGACGGCGACTCCTGAAATGGTAAAAACTGCTAGCGATAGGTCTTTTACACGTGTTACAGTTGCGGTTAATCGTCGCTATAAGACGCAAAATGGTGAGCGTGAGGCTGACTTTATTACAGTGGTTGTCTGGGGGCGTTTGGCTGAGACCTTAGCATCTTATGCTAGCAAGGGGAGTTTAATTTCTCTTGATGGTGAGCTTCGTACTCGTAAGTACGATAAGGATGGTCAAACTCATTACGTTACTGAAGTGCTTTGTTCCTCTTTCCAACTTCTGGAGAGTCGTGCTCAGCGTGCTGTTAGGGAAAATAATCCTGATAATGACTTGGCTGACCTCGTCTTGGAAGAAGAACTTCCCTTCTAGTTTATCCTTTGACTAGCTATCTAGGTCTCCTATCTTTGAAGCAACCTCTCTAAAAAATCATTATCTTGTTCCATACCTTGTTTTGAAGAATTGTTGAAGATAAAATATTAAACACTTGTTAGACTAATAAACAGTAAAATTAGATAAGACTTAGGATGATAGGTGTTTAATAGTGTAGATAGACTAGAAAAAATAGTTTAAGAAGCCTTAAAACGTTGATATATCAACGTTTTAAATGTTAAGCAAAATATTCAACACAATGCATACAATTAACAGTTATTTCTAATGTATATCATTATTTTATTACCGATTTTTAAATTAAATGATAGAGGTTTCATGATAAACTATAGGTGGGTAAGGAAAAAGCTATAAAAGTTACTTTTATAGTAGGCATTATTTGTTTGGAAGGAAAGTGTGAAATATCACAACTATAACGCTATCCTTGCAATTGTTTGAGACAGTTGCATTTTTGTTTATCGTTGTGAGGCCTTAGGCCTATATAATGATTTCACAGACAATTGACTATGACACTCCGACTGACATATGAATTAGGATGTTAAGCGGTCGTTGACTTTTCGTCTAGCCTTGGGGGAACACATTGGTGTGATTCCTAAGACTCACCAGACTAATGTGTTTGAAGCTAGGATGATTCGTCTTAGCTTTTTTTGTGTCCTTTAAAATGGAGGCCTTCGGTATTACTTTTCTTATGCTATAATAGAAGAACTAAGCGAGATATTGTCTCGCAAATCTTGGAACGGGAGTGACACAAATGCTTGACTTTACCCAAGAAGAGAAAGACTTTTTTATGTCTGAAGCTCTTAAGGAGGCCGAAAAATCTCTAGATAAAGCAGAGATCCCAATTGGCTGTGTCATCGTTAAAGATGGCGAAGTCGTAGGTCGTGGACACAATGCACGTGAGGAGCTCAATCAAGCTATCATGCATGCGGAGGTCATGGCTATTCAGGAGGCTAATAGGACTGTGGGCAATTGGCGTTTGTTAGATTGTACCCTCTTTGTGACCATTGAACCCTGTGTCATGTGTAGTGGAGCAATTGGCTTGGCTCGTATTCCTAAAGTGATCTATGGAGCAAGCAATCAAAAGTTTGGTGGTGCGGGTAGCCTTTACGATATCCTAAGAGATGAGCGTCTCAACCATCGCGTAGAAGTAGAGACTGGTGTCATGGAGGAAGAGTGTGCTAAGATTATGCAAGACTTTTTCCGTCAGAGTCGTGAACGCAAAAAAGAAGCCAAACGATTGGCTAAATTGGAAACAAGGCAAGATATGTAAACAAAAGTGCAAGTCCAAAGGGCCTTGCACTTTTTAATGGAAGATGAGTTTTTGTTTTCCTGAAAGCAATTTAGGTCACTCTTTCTATGCTTTATTTTTTTCTTTCTCTCTTGTTAAAAGAAAAATAGGCATAAAGAGAATCAGAGTACCAAAAGCGGACTTCAAATTAGTATCAATAATTGGTGTTCCTAATCGTACATGAAAGATAAGGTTGATTAGGAGTATCAGAAGTAAGCTACTGATAATTCCAGCTAAAGCTATTTTTACGAGCAAATAGTTATTCATTTTAGGTGATTGATTAGCAGTAGTATCATTTGTTTGATTTTTTGTATGTTTCATGAGTTATCATCCTCAAAATCTTTGAGATGTCAGGTGAGTGCTGTTAGTTAGTGGGTGAGGTTATAGAAAGATTTACCTGCGGCATAGCTAAGGTCATAAGTTAGTTTTGCAGCAGCAATGCCAACAGAAATAGCGGCCCAAGGAACCACTCCACCTGATACAGCTTCAAGTTCTTGAGTAGTCATGTTTTTACGATTGTTAATGGTCTTAGTCATTGTTCATATGTCCTTTCTTTTATCGCGCAGAGTCCATGTAGCCATTGTAGGCTCCAAGGCATACCATAGTTCCAATAGGTCCTGAAGTTAGGCAGAGCCCTCCAATGGCAAGGTTGGTCTTCCATCCGCCTCCTGTTACTGAGGCTAGGTCAGCTACCTTCATTTCTTTGTTAATCATTGTCATTCTCCTTTTTTTATTTTTGGTGAGTCTTTAAATCTCATACCCTCTCACCACGAGTTAAGAGATATGTTAAACATGACTTCTCCTTTAAATAAAGTCAGCCATGTCACTAGCTTTTGGTACTTCCTCAAGCTATGGATTTATTATAAGGTGTCGAGAAATAAAAAAGTAGTGACATAAATGTCACCACGGTAAGTCTTATGTTTTATCGAAGTTTAGACTGACCGAAGTAAATAATAGGGATTGATAGGGGTAGGTCTAGCTAGTCTTATCATAAGTTCTCTACTTGCAATCACTTCAATTTATGGTATAATATTTTTCGGAGCAACATCTGTGCGTGAAGCGGGTCAGGGGAGGAATCCAGCAGCCCTAAGCGATTTCAGGTGTGTGCTCTTTTTTTGTGTTAAGGAGGATTTATGGCCAAATTTAGTGTTTTTAAAGATCAAGAAAGTCTTTTTGCGTGTCCTATCTGTCAGGCGCCAATGCATTTGGATTTGTCTAGCTTGGTTTGTCAGAATAGGCATACCTTTAATATCGCCAAGCAGGGCTTTGTCAATTTTTTGAGACAGACTAAGGGAGATAAGAACTATGATATGGCTTCTTTTGAAAAGAGGAGTCAGATTCTTGCGGCAGGCTATTACGATCCTATCCTGGAGGTGATTTCAGAGCGCTTGCGTGACCTTCCTGAACACTCGCACGTTCTAGATGTTGCCTGTGGTGAGGGATATTATAGCCGTCAGTTGGCTCAAGAGTTTGACAAGGATTTCATGGCCTTTGATTTGTCTAAGGATTCTATCCTTCTTGCGGCTCGTCAAAATCCTCATAAAAATGTAGCTTGGTTTGTTGGCGATTTGGCTCAATTGCCTTTACGTGAACACAGTATCGATGTGATTTTAGATATCTTTTCGCCAGCTAATTATCAAGAATTTGGACGACTTTTGTCTGATCATGGCTTGATTTTTAAGGTTATTCCTCATGAGGATCATCTTAAAGAGTTTCGCCAATTGTTACCGGAGGTGCAGGCTTATTCGAACCAGGATGTTCTGGAACATTTTCAAGAGTCCTGCGACCTTTTGGAGCGTGTGACGATTGCTAAGACTTGGTCTATGCCATCAGAGCATGTTCAAACATTTGCCGAGATGACACCTCTTTTCTTCCATGCCAATAAGGATACTTTGGACTTGACTTCAGTGACGCAATTAACCGTTGCGGGAGAACTGCTGATTGGCCGTATTAGAGATGATAAGCAATCCTAACAATCGTTGGGATTTTTTTGATGGGAAATGTCTCAGTTAGCTTGTTTGGTCTTCCTAAAAGGAGTATGATGAGAGCAATAAGTAAGAAAGTTTCAGTAATGGGTAAAAAGCGATGAAAAATAGAGCCTATAAGAACTACATTTTTGATTTTTATGGTACCTTGGTTGATATCCTAACCGATGAGAAGGATCCTGTGTTATGGGATAAACTATGCCAACTATATCAGGCTTATGGAGCGGCTTATGAGGGCGAGACTCTTAAAAAGGCTTATGCTAAGCGCGTGGATCAGGCCCGTAAGGAGTTAATAGATCTCAAAGGAGTTGCTTATCCAGAAATTGATTTAGCCCACATTTTTAACCAGCTTTATGTAGATGCTCGGCCTCAGTCTAGTAGTTCTAATCAGCCGGAAGATTGGGGACAATTGATAGCAATGGTCTTTCGCGTCTTATCTCGCAAACATGTGACGGCTTATCCCCATACCAAGGAGGTGCTAGCCTTTCTAAAAGAGCAGGGCTGTCGGATTTATCTCTTGTCTAATGCTCAAGCAGCCTTTACTAACGCTGAGATTGACCTAATGGCGTTAAGACCTTATTTTGATGCTATTTACTTGTCTTCGGATGCCGGTATCTGTAAGCCACAACCTGAATTTTTAAAGCAAGTTTTGGATGATCATGGGTTAAACCCGTCTGAGACTGTCATGATTGGAAATGACTTGACGACTGATATTGCTGTGGCTGAAGCAGTTGGGATCGATAGTATCTTGCTCAATACCTTCCCTTATTCTCGTCGAGAACTGGAGAATTCCCCAATCAAGCCAGACCGAGTGATTACTGATATAGAGACTCTAAAGACCAATTTTACATAAAAATACACTGTATTTGGCAAAAGCAAAGACAATTATCAGAATTTTTGGTATAATAATTCCTAACTTTATGTGAATGGAGAATCTCATGACTGCACAAAAAATGTCTGCACAAGAAATTATTGCTTTTATCGGTAATGCTGAAAAGAAAACGAATGTTAAAGTAACTTTTGAAGGGGAATTGGCAACTACTGTTCCAGCTTCTGTCACTAAACTTGGTAACATTCTTTTCGGAGACTGGAAAGATATCGAACCACTTCTTGCGAATTTGACTGAAAACAAGGACTATGTTGTGGAACAAGATGGCCGTAACTCAGCTGTTCCACTGCTTGATAAACGTCACCTTAATGCACGTATTGAACCAGGTGCTATTATCCGAGACCAAGTAACTATCGAAGACAATGCTGTCGTTATGATGGGTGCTGTAATCAATATCGGTGCTGAAATTGGTGCTGGTACTATGATTGATATGGGTGCTATCCTTGGTGGTCGTGCTACTGTTGGTAAAAACAGCCATATCGGTGCGGGTGCAGTCCTTGCTGGTGTGATTGAACCAGCTTCAGCAGACCCAGTTCGTATCGGTGATAACGTTCTTGTTGGTGCTAATGCTGTTGTTATTGAAGGTGTTCAAGTTGGTAACGGTTCAGTCGTTGCTGCTGGAGCGATCGTTACTCAAGATGTCCCTGAAAATGTGGTTGTAGCTGGTGTTCCAGCTCGTATCATCAAGGAAATCGATGAAAAAACACAACAAAAAACAGCACTCGAAGACGCTTTGCGTAACTTGTAACATATTGATAGTAGAGGCCTGTAAGGCCTCTATTTCTAGATTCTCTATAAAATAAGACAATAAAAAGGGTAAAAACATGACACTTGATTTAATTAAAATCAGACGAGACCTTCACCAAATTCCCGAAATTGGGTTGGAAGAATTTAAAACTCAGGCTTACCTCTTAGAGCGTATTGCCGAAATGACTGAAGGGAAGGACTTTGTGGAGCAACGTACTTGGCGTACAGGAATTCTTGTCTATCTTCACGGGCATGCTCCTGAAAAAACCATTGGTTGGCGTACAGATATTGATGGCCTCCCAATCGTAGAGGAAACAGATCTTGACTTCAAGTCTACTCATGAAGGTCGTATGCATGCTTGTGGACACGATATGCACATGACCACAGCACTTGGTCTTTTGGACCAGATGCTTCAAGTACAGCCTAAAAATAACATGCTCTTCCTCTTCCAACCAGCCGAAGAAAATGAAGCGGGTGGTATGCTTATGTATGAAGATGGTGCCTTTGGAGATTGGTTGCCAGATGAGTTCTATGGCCTCCACGTCCGTCCAGATTTCAAGGTGGGTGATATTGCGACTAACACAAGTACTCTTTTTGCTGGGACTTGTGAAGTCCTCGTTACTTTCAAGGGGAAAGGTGGACATGCGGCCTTTCCACATGAGGCCAATGATGCCCTTGTAGCAGCTTCTTACTTTATTACTCAAGTGCAAACGATTGTCAGTCGTAATGTTGACCCTATCCAAGGTGGGGTAGTTACCTTTGGTTCTTTCCATGCAGGAACTACTAATAATGTTATCGCTGAAACTGCGGAGGTTTATGGAACTATTCGTACTCTTACTCAGGAAATGAGTCTCCTTATCCAGAAGCGCGTGCGCCAGATTGCAGAAGGTGTAGCAGCTAGCTTTGGTATGGAAGTGGATATCATGTTGAAACAAGGTGGTTATCTTCCGGTGGAAAATAATCCAGCCTTGGCCAAAGAGTTGATGGCCTTCTTTGATGCTAGCCCAGAAGTTAACCTGATTGATTGTCCACCGGCTATGACTGGAGAGGATTTTGGTTATTTGCTTAGTAAAGTTCCTGGTGTCATGTTCTGGTTGGGAATCGACACGCCATATGCACTTCACCATCCTAAGATGAGTCCAAACGAAGATGCCCTCGCTTTTGCAGTGGCTGAAATTGGAAAATTCCTTAAACACAAGGCAGAAGCCTAATCAGAGTCGATAAAGCTAAAAAATCTACCAAGTCTGACTTTTGGTAGATTTTTTGATATGATAAACCTATGAAAAATGAACTTAGAAAAACAGTCTTGGCTCAATTAACTTCACAAGAACCTGAGACTAAGGCTAAGATAGATAAACATCTTTTGGAGCAATTGATTGCCTTACCTGCTTATAAAAAGGCTAAGGTGATTGCGACTTATTTGTCTTTTCCTCATGAATATGATACCAGTCTTTTAATCAATCAGGCTTTAAAGGATGGTAAACGACTTTTGATTCCTAAAACATATAAACAAGGTCGAATGATTTTTGTGGATTATGATCCAGATAATCTTGTTGCAACCTCTTTTGGCTTGATGGAACCTGCGTCTGATTTGGCTGTGGAAAAATCAGAGATTGATTTGATTCATGTGCCAGGAGTAGTTTTCAATGATGAAGGCTATCGCATTGGTTACGGAGCAGGTTACTATGACCGCTATTTGTCTGATTTTGAAGGGAATACAGTTAGTACGGTTTATCCTTGTCAGAAACATGATTTTCAATCAGACAGCTATGATATTCCTGTTAAGGAGGTCGTCACATGCCAGTAAATGAGTGGAAGAAATACCCAGCAACCTATCTATTGTTGGGGCTTACGACGTTGACTTTTATCTGTCAATATCTTTTAAACGGCTTTCAAGCGACCTCGCCTTTGAGCCTTTTTAAGATGGGAGCTATGTACGGTGCGTTTGTTCAGTACAGTCCCTTGAACCTTTGGCGTCTTGTAACACCAATTTTTGTGCATATAGGTGTTGAGCATTTTCTATTTAATATGCTTGCTCTTTACTTTATGGGGAAAATGGCTGAGCAGATTTTTGGGACTCCACGTTTTCTAGGGCTTTATTTGTTAGCTGGGGTTATGGGAAATGCCTTTACCTTACTTTTTACGCCTAATGTTATTGCAGCTGGTGCTTCGACATCCTTGTTTGGACTTTTTGCGGCTGTTGTGATTCTTGGTTATTACAGTCACAGCCCCTTGCTTAATCAGTTAGGCCGTAATTATTTGGCTTTGATTGTTATTAACTTAATCTTCAACCTTTTTACACCTAGTGTTGGGATTACAGGCCATCTCGGTGGTTTAGTTGGAGGTGCTCTTGCAGCTATCTTTTTGGCCAACAAGGTTGAAAGTCGCTTATTTAGTAGAGGTTGGCGTTCTACAGCTCTTTTAACCTATATTTTACTATTGCTGATTCTTCTAGGGTTTACCTATCTTTAAGTCATATGAAAAAACCATCGAATGTCATGTTCGATGGTTTTTATATTAGTCTTTTTTAGCTGCTTTGCCTTCAAGTTTGTGTCCCAAGTCAATGAGGTATTGCTTGAGGTCATCTTTAACTTGAGGATGTTTAAGTGCGTAATCGATAGACGTTTTCATGAATCCGAATTTGTCACCGACATCATAACGGTCTCCAGTAAATTCGCGAGCAAAGACGCGTTGTGTCTTGTTAAGTTTATCGATAGCATCAGTCAATTGGACTTCATTTCCAGCACCTGGTTCTTGAGTTTCCAAAATACCGAAAATTTCAGGTGTTAGAAGGTAACGCCCGATGATAGCAAGATCACTTGGTGCATCCTCTGGATTTGGTTTTTCAACGAAAGTTTCAACACTATAACGTCCATTTTCGCCTTTGCCTTGAGGGGCGATGACACCATAAGAAGACACTTCTTCGTGAGGTACAGGCATAACTGCAATGGTTGATGCGTGTGTTTCCTCATAGTCATTAATGAGCTGCTTAGTCAAAGGTACTGCTTTGTCATTAGTGATATCCATGAGGTCGTCACCAAGCATGACAACGAATGGCTCATTTCCGACAAATGCTTTGGCTTGAAGAACTGCATCTCCAAGACCACGTGGATGGCTTTGACGGATAAAGTGGAGGTTGATAGCAGTGGTGTCATTAACCAATTTCAACAAGTCTGTCTTACCTTTTTGTTCCAAGTTGTATTCTAACTCGAAGTTTGAATCAAAGTGGTCTTCGATAGAACGTTTTGACTTACCAGTAACCACCAAGATATCTTCAATACCTGATTTGAGGGCTTCTTCAACGATAAATTGGATGGTTGGCTTGTCAACGATTGGCAACATTTCTTTGGCCAAGGCCTTAGTAGCTGGTAAAAAGCGTGTTCCGAGTCCTGCAGCGGGGATGATAGCTTTTCTAACTTTTTGATTCTTCATGAGAACTCCTTAGATTTTTATTTTTTATCCCATTCATTTTCAGAGCGCAATTCATTGGACATCATATTGAGAATAGATTCCTTGATATCAGCACCCTCATAGATAGATTTGTAGATTGCTGTTGTAATTGGCATGTAGACACCGAGTTCTTGGGCGATTTCGTAGGCAACCTTTGTGGTTGAAATACCTTCGATTACCATTCCCATGTTACGTTCAATGTCTTCTAGTTTTTCTCCACGACCGAGCGCATCCCCAGCACGCCAGTTACGTGAATGGATAGAAGTTCCTGTAACAATAAGGTCACCAACCCCAGATAGACCGCTGTAAGTCAAAGGATCGGCACCGAGTTTCACACCAAGACGAGTAATTTCTGCAAGTCCACGAGTAATAACGGCTGCCTTAGCATTGTCCCCATATCCCATACCGTGGAGGGCACCTGCACCTACCGCGATAATGTTTTTAAGAGCACCAGCTGTTTCAACACCAATCACATCTGAATTGGTGTAGAGGCGGAAGTAGTTATTACTGAAAATGCCTTGGACATAGCGCGCCACTTCAAGATCCTTAGATGCTGCTGTAATCAAAGTGATATCGCGAACGATAGTTTCTTCAGCGTGGCTTGGACCAGATACGACAACAATGTCACTGCGAAGTTCCTCAGGAATCTCTTCTTCAAGGATTGTTGAAAGACGTTCGTGTGTTCCAGGTTCCAATCCTTTTGAAGCATGCATGACAACAACCTTGTGGTCCAAAAGTTCGGCAACTTGTTTAGCAACTAAGCGAGTAACCTTGGTTGGAACAACAAAGAGAACAGCGTCGACACTATCTAGGGCTTCAGACAGTTCCTTGTAGGCTTTAATGTTTTCATCCAAAACCACATCCTTGAAGTAGCGGGTGTTGGTGTGTTTCTCGTTAATTTCATCAATTTGTTCAGGGATGTTTCCCCAAATACGGACCTCGTGTCCGTTGTCGTTGAGTACCTGAGCAAGGGCAGTTCCCCATGAACCAGGGCCCAAGACAGCGATTTTTTGTTTTTTCATCATTAGGTCTCCCTTTAGGTCCTTTCTGACAAAGTAGAAAAAGACTGTATTCTTTCTCATTATAACATAAGAAAAGCATGTTTGTCTTGTACTCTCTGTTAGGAAGGCTGATGGCTATTTATTTTTTCAGCCAATTTTGGGCAATGTAGCCTCCAATGAGGGCAGCCATGAGCGTTCCTCCAATCAGGATTAAGATATGACTGCCTGTAAAGGGAACCATAACTTGATTTACATAATCTTGAGTTTTCCCTTTGGCCAGGAGTTGTGCGATATAAGCTTTGGGCGCAAGCCACATGGTGATAATGGGTGCTAAGTTTCCTAGAGAAAAGATCATATAGGAGAGTAGATTAAGTTTATTATTCTCATAGTTCCCTTTCTTAGCTAGAAAATCAGCGACAAGGCCAGCTAAAAAGCTAGGAAGAAAGGCTAGAACAAAGTGCCCAGAGGCAAAGAAGAAGAGGGACATAAAGATACCCAGACAGGTAATAGCTCCAAATTGTTTAGTTTTTCTGATAAGCCCCAAATAGACCCAACCTGCAAAGATAGCAGCTAAAGCAGGCGTATGATACATATTTTTGACTTTGAAAAAGATTAAATCAATGGCAACTGCAAGGGCTAGGCAAATAAAATATAGTAGAATAGCTAGACTGGTTTGTTTGATGAATGTCTTTTGACGCATGAGGTCTCCTAATCAATGTGAGGTGTTTTAGTTTTATTGAGCCAAGAGTATGCCAAACCAATGAAAATACCTCCGCCAATCCAGTTACCGAAGAAAACGACTATCCACTGACGTAGAATATTTGCCAAAGTGAAATTATCCACAGCGTCACGCACACCGTTGAAACCGAGCAACATGAAAGAGGCAAAGTTAGCAATCAAGTGTTCATTAATTAAAAATACAAACATGAAGATAGCTGATAGCGCAATGAAAATCTTAGCAGATTCTTCTTTGAGGAGCATGTAGCCCAAGATGGCAATATTAACGAACATATTCGCTGTAATACCTTCTGTAAAGTTCATCCAATCTGTTTTTCCAAGCTTGGTTGAGACAGCAGTAACTAAGAAGCTCTTGTCAGTCAAATGTTGGAAAGAGAAGGATTGGTTGAAGAACCAGGCCAAGATAAGGGCGCCGACAAAATTAAAGAAGGTACAGTAGAGGAGGATGGTACACACCTTGCTCCATTTGATTTTACCATAATAGGCACCACTGGTCAGGAACATCATGTTTGAAGTAGCCAACTCTCCATTGAATATGAGAACGAAGACCAGTCCGATGGCAAAGATAAAGGCAAAGACAAAACGAGAAAGGGCTGGAATACCTGTTGCGATAACATCTGCACCAATAATTCCTACAGCAGTCGACATGGTAAGATAAGCTCCTGCAAGCATAGAACGCAAGGCATAGCGCCCCAGGCTTTCGTCAAAGAGAGCTTCTTTTTTAGCACAAGCAGCGAATACTTTTTCTTGAAATTGAGACATAGTTTTACCTCTAAAATATGTGGCATGGAGCATGGCAAATGCGCAAGCTCGAGTGAAACTTAATCTAGGATGACCATGAAAAAAAGTCAGGACAGTTGTCCCAACTTTTCCAAGTCTTAATATGAGGATGCTCCAGATGTGGCATCTGCGGCTGGGGCTGCGTCGCCACCATGACCACCCGCATCTGATGCACCAGATGTGGCGTCGCTACCGCCATGACTAGCTGCAGCTGGTGCAAAAGGACCGCTTCCTCCGACAAGGCGTTGACCAGTTGTTTCGAGATACCAGTCAAGCCATGGTTTAAAGTTAAAGACGATTTCATTGATTCCTGCATAAGAACCATCATCATAGTACATAGCCTGATAGTTATGCGTATTGATAACTCCTTCAGGTGACCCTGGAACAATCGTACGAACATATTCTTGGTTACCATTACGAAGTGTACCGATAACCCATTCCACATTTTTCATACGAGCTGGTGGAAGTGAGCCGTGAACAGTTGACATACGGCTACCAGATTGAGGTGGTACACGTTTGGCGAACATAGTATCAGGATCTTGATGGGCGTTATTGTAGTAGAGGAACTGGTTGTTATCATCGGCATAGGTCAATTCAAATGGCATAGCCTTGAGGAACATGTCAATTTGATTAACCGTCAAAATACCGTGGTCCAATTTCACGTAGGTATCACCAGATACCGCACCAGTGATTTCAGCTACTTTTTCTACCCACTCTGGATCGTCAGGATCAACATCGGTAACAGTTGTAGCGATTGGGTTGTTACAATCCAAGTCTTCAGGTTCAATTGGTTTTGGTTTTTTCAATTTAGAAACCACTCCTACATATTGGATGAAATTGTCTAAGCATTGTTCAAGGAAATTAATAGTACCTTCGTTGGTAATGTTTCCCTCAAGGTCAAAGGCTTCTTTAGCCTTTCCAAGCAAGAATTCATTACCTGGAAGTGTATAGGCATTGACACCAGGTGCTTCAAGGATTTTACGCAAATGCACTTGGGCACGTGAAGTCCCTTGATCGTAGTAAGAAGCACCAACAATCATTACAGGCTTGTTTTCAAAAGGGTGCACTTCGAATGATAGCCACTCTAATACTGATTTAAGTGCTGCAGAGATAGTGTGGTTGTGCTCAGGTGTTGCAATGATGACACCGTCAGCGCGTGTAATTTTGTTATTAAGTAAGCGAAGTTGGAAACTTTCATCCCATTTTTCATCTTGGTTAAACATAGGGACTTCATCAATTTCTAAAACTTCAAGTTCAAATTTAATTTTAAAATGTCTTCTGATAAATTCGAGCAGTTTACGGTTATATGATTGATCATAATTTGCTCCAACGAGTCCAACAAATTTCATAGTTTATATTCTCCTGTCCTATAGGCTTTCCCAGTCGAAGTCTTCAGCTTCTTTATGTAATAACTCTGTAGCATGTGAGAGTTTACCAGTAATTTTGACGTAGAGACGGAAGTCATCGAAAATAGCATCTAATTTTTTGATGACATCGAGGTCAACTAAATCGCCGTTGCTATCAAAAGCTTGAAGGGAATGTGAAAGCAAGAATTCGTCTGGAAGCACGTTAGCTTTGATTTCTGGAGCATTCAAAATTTGACGAAGTTGTAGCTGTGCACGAGAAGCTCCTAGAGTTCCATAAGAAGCTCCTGTAATCATAACAGGCTTATTCAAAAGAGGGAAAACACCGTATGAGACCCAAGCTAAAGCATTCATGAGAACAGCTGGAATTGAGTGGTCATACTCAGGTGTTCCAATAATAACCCCATCAGCCTCATCGATTTTTTTAACGATTTCAAGGACACTTTCTGGCAATTGTTTGTTAGCGGGTTTGTTAAAGACAGGGAGGTCTTTGATTTCAACAAGTTCGATGTCTGCCTTATCTGCAAAATGTTTCTGAATATATTGCAATAATTGTCTATTAGTTGAACGTTTTGAATTCGTACCAACAAGTCCGATGAATTTCATGACAATTCTCCTTAAAAGTATTATATCTATTATTATGTTAGCGTTTTCCTGGTTAAAAGTCAATCTTCGTTTAATGAGAAAGTGATTAGACTATTACCTTTGTCATCTTATTTCGAATAGATTATAATAGGATAGATTTAAAAGTCTGAAGCTAGCATGGCTAGTTTTACAAGAATTAATTTATAGATGTATCGAAAGGAAAAATAATGACAAAAATTCGTGGATTTGAACTTGTATCAACCTATACCAATCAGGACTTGCTTCCAAAACGGGAGACAGCCCATGCAGCTGGCTACGACTTAAAGGTGGCAGAGCGCACAGTGATTGCACCAGGAGAAATCGTCCTCGTCCCAACTGGGGTCAAGGCTTATATGCAAGCGGGTGAGGTGCTATATCTTTATGATCGTTCTTCTAATCCTCGCAAAAAAGGTCTGGTCTTGATCAACTCTGTTGGAGTTATTGATGGCGATTACTATGGAAATCCAGGGAATGAAGGTCACATCTTCGCCCAGATGAAAAATATTACGGATCAGCCCGTGACTCTTGAAGTTGGGGAACGCATCGTTCAAGGTGTCTTTATGCCCTTCTTAATTGTAGATGGAGATGAAGCTGACGGTGTTCGTACAGGTGGTTTCGGATCGACAGGGAAATAGAGAAAGAATATGGCAGACTATTTATTAGTTGTAGATATGCAGTCAGATTATGTTGCTGTTGGAAAAGCGTATCATGAAGAACTGATTGCAGCTGCGAATGACAAAATTGCCAGCTATCCCAGTGACCGGGTTATCTATATTCTCAATCGTTTTTTCTGGGAGAGAAAAGATAGAAAGAAGAAATTTGCGACCGGCTTGCTGCTTGTATCTTCTCGTATCTTTGAGAAGCGTCGGGCTTCTTGCTTTACTAATCCAGATTTAAAAGATTTTTTAGAGGGAAATGGTGCTAAAAGCATAGAGTTTATAGGGGTAGATGGCAATGGCTGTGTCAAGGCTTCCGTTTTGGCAGCTGTCAAGGAGAATTATCAGGTTTCTGTCGATTTGTCCGCTGTCGGAGTTGCCAACCAGAAGAAATTAAAAAAAACATTGCATAAGTGGCATTCTGTCGGAGTAATCGTAGAAGGAGAATTATCATAGCAAAGAAAAAATCAACTTTTGTTTGTCGAGAATGTGGCTACAATTCACCCAAATATCTAGGGCGCTGTCCCAACTGTTCTTCTTGGTCCTCTTTTGAGGAAGAAGTTGAGGTGCAGGAGGTAAAAAATGCTCGTGTCAGTTTAACGGGTGAAAAGTCTAAACCTACTAAATTAAAAGAAGTCTCTTCAATTAATTATGCCCGCATAAAGACTGACATGGACGAGTTTAACCGTGTTTTAGGTGGCGGTGTGGTTCCGGGTAGTCTGGTTCTTATTGGAGGAGATCCAGGGATAGGGAAATCGACTCTTCTCTTACAAGTGTCAACACAGCTGGCTAACAAGGGAACTGTCCTCTATGTTTCTGGGGAAGAATCTGCCGAGCAAATCAAATTGCGGAGCGAACGTTTAGGTGATATTGATAACGAATTTTATCTTTATGCTGAGACTAATATGCAAGCCGTTCGCAGCCAAGTAGAGGCTATAAAACCCGATTTTCTCATTATCGACTCTATTCAGACCATCATGAGTCCAGAGATTTCTGGCGTTCAAGGTTCTGTATCTCAGGTTCGTGAAGTCACTGCTGAACTTATGCAGATTGCCAAAACCAATAACATCGCCACATTTATTGTTGGGCATGTGACCAAGGAGGGACAACTGGCTGGACCACGTATGTTGGAACACATGGTGGATACTGTGCTCTATTTTGAGGGAGAACGTCATCATACCTTCCGTATTTTGCGAGCAGTCAAAAACCGTTTTGGTTCAACTAATGAGATTGGGATTTTTGAGATGCAGTCTGGTGGTTTGGTAGAAGTGCTAAATCCTAGCCAAGTTTTCTTAGAGGAACGCCTAGACGGAGCCACAGGTTCTGCCATTGTTGTAACAATGGAAGGTAGCAGACCTATCTTAGCTGAAGTTCAAGCCTTGGTGACCCCAACCGTCTTTGGTAATGCCAAGCGGACAACAACAGGACTGGATTTTAACCGCGTCAGCCTCATTATGGCTGTTTTAGAGAAACGTTGTGGCCTTCTTCTCCAAAATCAAGATGCTTATTTAAAATCAGCTGGTGGTGTCAAATTGGACGAGCCGGCTATTGACCTTGCTGTCGCTGTTGCTATTGCTTCTAGTTACAAGGAGCTTCCAACCAATCCACAAGAAGCCTTTATAGGAGAAATTGGCTTGACTGGAGAGATTCGCCGAGTAACTCGCATTGAACAGCGTATTAATGAAGCTGCTAAACTAGGTTTTACTAAGATTTATGCTCCGAAGAATTCTCTTCATGGTATGAAAATTCCAGAAGGTATCCAGGTGGTTGGCGTTACGACAGTGGGAGAAGTACTCAAAAAAGTCTTTTCTTAGAAAGTGATAGAAGGTCATTTTGGAAACGCTTGCAAAATTATATCTCCAATGCTATACTTTTCATAAGGATAGGGAGGTATTTATTATGCAATTTTTCACAGACAGCAACATGCAATTCCCTTTAGTAGAGTTATCTCTTAATCAAGGTGAAACAGTCTTTATCCAGCGTGGCAGTATGGTATATCACACACCAAATGTGACACTGAGTACCAAATTGAATGCCAGTGGATCAGGTCTAGGTCGCTTTGTAAAAGCCGTTGGGCGTTCAATGGTTTCGGGCGAAAGTAGCTTTATTACTCAGGTTGTCTCACAGTCCAATAACGGTTATATAGCCTTGGCCCCTGATTCTCCTGGTCAAGTGATTCCACTTTATTTAGGTGAAAAACAGTACCGACTAAATGACGGTGCCTTTCTAGCACTTGATGGCACAGCTTACTATACAATGGAGCTCCAGTCAGTTGGTAAGGCTATTTTTGGTGGTCAGGGTGGTTTCTTTGTGATGACAACCCAAGGTCAAGGAACACTCTTGGCGAATGCCTACGGTTCTATTAAAAAAATTGAGCTAAACAACCAAGAAGTGACTATTGATAATGCTCATGTCGTTGCCTGGAGTCAGACACTTGATTACAATATTCACTTGGAAAATGGTTTCTGGCAGTCTATTGGGACAGGAGAGGGTGTTGTGAATACCTTTAGAGGAACAGGTGAAATTTATGTTCAAAGTCTCAATCTTCAAACCTTTGCAGGCTTGCTTAATAGATACTTACCAAAACGTTCATAGTATAAATTGAAGGAGAGTGGATGCTTGTTAGCATCTATTCTCCTTTTTATATTGCGAACTCAATAGCTGACAAGTTAATAAAAAGATGATAAGATAGTGTTTAAATAATTTGATAGTCAAATTATTTTCTTCATTAGAAAGTGAGTTATTATGTCTTATTTTGAAAACTTTCTCAATGCCAACAAAGCCTATGTTGACCTCCACGGGACAGCCCATCTTCCCTTGAAACCAAAGACTAAGGTGGCTATTGTGACTTGTATGGATTCACGCCTTCACGTTGCCCAGGCCTTGGGGTTGGCCCTAGGTGACGCTCATATTTTGCGTAATGCGGGTGGTCGTGTGACGGAAGATATGATTCGTTCTTTGGTCATTTCTCAACAACAGATGGGGACACGAGAAATCGTAGTTCTTCACCATACAGATTGTGGTGCTCAGACCTTTAAGAACGACGAGTTTACCGCCTATCTCAATAAGGAACTTGGTGTTGATGTTTCTGATCAAGATTTTCTTCCATTCACAGATGTAGAAGAGAGTGTTCGTGAAGATATGGCTATTCTTCGTCAGTCACCGCTTATCCCTGAGGATGTTATCATCTCCGGTGCGGTTTATGATGTAGATACTGGTCGAATGACTCAAGTTCAACCCTAATACCGAAAAGTTTAGCAGGCATGGTTGCCTGCTTTTTTCATGGTTGGATATAAAAAAACTCAGCACACAATAAATCTGCTGAGTTAATCTAGTTTTTAAGAAACGATAAAAATGAGAATCACAGTCCCTAAATAGAAAAGACTAGTGATAAAAAAGCTTATACGCCAGAACAACTTAAGAAAACGTTTAAACTTGAAAGATTGTGTTTTTCTTAGCATCTGAATCGTGATAATGATAGCCGCCAAGGATAATAAGATGGTGATGTATGGCAAAAAGCTATGGGTGAAGAAACGGGCTGACACAGCAACTACCTCAATAAAATAAAGAGGGAAGGTAAGGTCAGCAAAATTAAGCCCGAGGTATTTTAAACTGAAGAAGCGGTGGATAATAAAAGCAAAGATAGGTGTTAATATCAAAAATGCTATAGCAAAGAATTTATATAGAATCATAAGTCTATTTTACCTCGAAAAGGCCTTTATGTAAATTTTTTCCTAAACTTAATAAGAAATTCTTGCATCTAAAAAGAATTTCTGTATAATAGATAAGGTATGTAAAAACATACTTGTGGGAGGTAACAAAACTTACTTACCGCCAAAACCACAATAGGAGGAAATTACAAAATGGCTAAAAAAGTCGAAAACATCGTAAAACTTCAGATTCCTGCTGGTAAAGCGACTCCAGCTCCACCAGTTGGACCAGCTCTTGGTCAAGCCGGAATCAACATCATGGGATTCACTAAAGAGTTTAACGCTCGTACAGCTGACCAAGCTGGTATGATCATCCCAGTTGTTATCTCTGTGTATGAAGATAAATCATTTGATTTCATCACTAAAACACCACCAGCTGCTGTTCTTTTGAAAAAAGCTGCAGGTGTTGAAAAAGGTTCAGGTACTCCAAACTCAGTTAAAGTTGCTTCAGTAACTCGTGCACAAGTACAAGAAATTGCTGAAACTAAAATGCCTGACTTGAACGCTGCAAACATCGAATCAGCTATGCGTATGATCGAAGGTACTGCACGTTCAATGGGATTCACTGTTACTGACTAATTCAGTTAACAAGAAAACCACAGACGTCGTCTCACTTCGCTGAGTGACGTGGAAGATGAAAGTCGTTATGACCACATTACACAAGGAGAAATAATTAACATGGCTAAAAAAAGCAAACAAATGCGTGCTGCTCTTGAGAAAATCGACAGCACAAAAGCTTACAGTGTAGAAGAAGCTGTAGCTCTTGCACAAGAAACTAACTTCGCAAAATTCGATGCTACTGTTGAAGTATCATACAACCTTAACATCGACGTTAAGAAAGCTGACCAACAAATCCGTGGAGCAATGGTATTGCCAAACGGTACTGGTAAAACTCAACGCGTTCTTGTATTTGCTCGTGGTGCTAAAGCTGAAGAAGCTAAAGCAGCAGGTGCTGACTTCGTTGGTGAAGACGAACTCGTTGCTAAAATCAACGGTGGATGGCTTGACTTTGACGTTGTTGTTGCAACACCAGATATGATGGCAATCGTTGGTCGTCTTGGACGTGTCCTTGGACCACGTAACTTGATGCCAAACCCTAAAACTGGTACAGTAACTATGGACGTTGCTAAAGCAGTTGAAGAGTCTAAAGGTGGTAAAATCACTTACCGTGCTGATAAAGCAGGTAACGTACAAGCTATCATCGGTAAAGTTTCATTCGAAACTGAAAAATTGGTTGAAAACTTCAAAGCATTTAACGATGCAATCCAAAAAGCTAAACCAGCTACAGCGAAAGGTACTTACATCACAAACCTTTCAATCACTACTACACAAGGTGCTGGTATCAAAGTTGATCCTAACTCATTGTAAGAGTAGTAAAAAACCTATCTTCGGATAGGTTTTTTTTCTTACTCTAGACACGAAATTTGAGTAGAAAATAAAAAATATTCAGAAAGTAGTGCTGCTTTTTCGAATTTATGGTATAATTTAAACGTATACACATAATTATTGATTTTGAACTTTTTACGTTGCGAATTAAGGAGGCAATGAATGAAAAAGAGTAAGGTATTTTTACTAGCAGCCGTAGGCCTATTATCTGTAGGTGTTTTAACGGCTTGCTCATCATCAAGTAAGACATCTGGTAAGACTTATAATTATGTTTACGGTGGCGATCCTGCAACCCTAGACTATGTTTCTACAAATAAGAAAAACATGACGACAGCCGTTAGTAACGGTGTTGATGGTCTGTTTGAAAATGACCAATATGGGAATCTAAAACCTTCTGTCGCTGAAAACTGGTCTGTTTCTCAAGATGGTTTGACATATACTTACAAGATTCGTAAGGGTGTCAAATGGTACACTTCAGACGGCGAAGAGTATGCCAATGTAACAGCTAAAGACTTTGTAACAGGTCTTAAGCATGCTGCTGATACTAATTCTGAAGCGATTTATTTGCTACAAAACTCTGTTAAGGGCTTGAATGATTACCTGTCAGGTGCCAACAAGGACTTCTCAAATGTAGGTATCAAAGCAGTTGATGATTACACTTTGCAATATACGCTTAGTCAACCAGAACCTTACTGGAATTCAAAATTGACCTACTCAGTTACTTGGCCTGTTAATGAAGATTTCTTGAAATCTAAAGGTAAAGACTTTGGTAAGTCAACAGACCCAACATCTATTCTTTATAACGGTCCATATCTTCTTAAATCTTTGACAACGAAGTCATCTATTGAGTTCACCAAGAATGAAAACTATTGGGATAAGGATAATGTCTATTTTGATACAGTCAAATTGACTTACGATGATGGTACAGACCAAGAATCCTTGGAACGTAACTTCACAGATGGAGTTTATAACTTAGCTCGTCTATACCCAACTAGCTCAAACTATTCTAAAGTTGAAAAACAGTACAAAGACAATATTTTCTATACACAACCTGGAGCAGCTGTAGAAGGTGTCGGTGTTAATATCGATCGTCAAACTTATGACCATACATCTAAAGAAAATGATCAACAAAAGACATCAACTAAGACAGCTCTTCTTAACAAAGATTTCCGTCAAGCAATAGGTTTTGCTATTGACCGTACGAATTATGCTGCACAACTTAACGGTAAAGAGGGTGGTAGTACTGCCGTTCGTAATATCTATGTTAAACCAGACTTTGTTCAAGCAGATGGTAAGGACTTCGGAACAATGGTAATGGATCAACTTCCAGCTTATGGTGATGAGTGGTCTGGTGTGAATCTTGCAGATAGTCAAGATGGTCTTTATAATCCAGAAAAAGCTAAGGCTGAATTTGCTAAAGCCAAAGAAGCTCTTCAAGCAGAAGGGGTTCAGTTCCCAATCCATTTGGATGTTCCTGTCAATCAGTCAAATAAAATCTTTGTGAACCAAGTGCAGTCACTTAAACAATCTATTGAATCAGCTCTTGGAAAAGATAATGTTGTACTTGATCTTCACCAATTGTCAACTGATGATTTCTATAACATTACCTACTCTGCTTCAAATGCAGCGGCAGAGGATTGGGATTTGTCAGTAGGTGTGGCTTGGGAGCCTGATTACCTTGATCCATCAACTTATCTTGATGTTTTGAAGACTACAAATAGTGAAAATACTAAATCTTTCATGGGTTATGACGATCCAAATAGTCAAGCGGTTGAAAAAGTAGGTCTTAAAGAATATGACCAATTGGTTGATGATGCTTCTAAGGAAACAACAGACTTGACGGCTCGTTATGAAAAATATGCAAAAGCTCAGGCATGGTTGACGGATAGTGCACTTTATATCCCAACGACTACTTATAACGGTGCAGCCGCTGTAGTTTCTCGTATTAAGCCATTCTCAGGAGCTTATGCTCAAGCTGGTGATAAAGGTTCTACATACTACTTCAAGTATCTTAAATCTCAAGATGATATTGTGACTAAGAAACAATACGATTCAGCTTATAAAGATTGGCTTAAAGAAAGAGCGAAATCTAATGACAAAGCTCAAAAAGATCTTGCCAAACACGTTAAGTAATCTATCGAAAACGTCTACCTTTAGGTAGTCGTTTTTTTAACAAAATTTCTCGAACCACCCCTAGATTGTGATATAATAAGAAAGATTGGTACTCGCTTCTAGATTTTTATTTGGAAAGTTTGGGGGATAGAGTTGCCTACTGGTACTTATCATCTTAAGTTAGTCCTAAGAAAGGGACTTTAGGCTCAATAGGTATCCAAAGACTGAAGAATGAAACATAAAAAGGAGATTTATCTTGGCTAAAGATATCCGCGTTCGTTACGCACCAAGTCCAACAGGGCTTCTACACATTGGTAATGCTCGTACAGCATTGTTTAACTACCTTTATGCACGTCATCATGATGGTACATTCATTATCCGTATTGAAGATACTGACCGTAAACGTCACGTTGAAGATGGTGAGCGTTCACAGCTTGATAACTTGCGTTGGTTGGGAATTGACTGGGATGAAAGTCCTGAAACACACGAAAACTATCGTCAATCAGAACGTTTACCGCTTTACCAAAAATATATTGATCAACTTTTGGCAGAAGGTAAAGCCTATAAGTCATACGTAACTGAAGAAGAGTTAGCTGCAGAGCGTGAACGTCAAGAAGCAGCTGGTGAAACTCCTCGTTACATTAACGAGTTCCTTGGCATGACTGAAGAAGAAAAAGCTGCCTACATCGCAGAACGTGAAGCGGCAGGTATTGTACCTACAGTTCGTTTGGCGGTTAATGAGTCAGGGATTTATAAATGGCATGATATCGTTAAGGGAGATATCGAATTTGAAGGTGGTAATATCGGTGGTGATTGGGTTATCCAGAAGAAAGATGGATACCCAACTTACAACTTTGCGGTAGTTGTTGATGACCATGATATGCAAATTTCACACGTTATCCGTGGAGATGACCATATTGCCAATACACCAAAACAACTCATGGTTTATGAAGCTCTTGGTTGGGAAGCACCTGAGTTTGGACACATGACCCTTATCATCAATTCTGAAACTGGTAAGAAGTTGTCTAAACGTGACACTAACACCCTTCAATTTATCGAAGATTACCGTAAAAAAGGTTACCTTCCAGAAGCAGTCTTTAACTTCATTGCTCTTCTTGGTTGGAATCCTGGCGGTGAAGACGAAATCTTTTCTCGTGAAGAACTCATTAAACTTTTTGATGAAAACCGTCTAAGCAAGTCACCAGCGGCCTTTGACCAGAAAAAATTGGACTGGATGAGCAACGACTACATTAAGAATGCAGATTTCGATAAGGTCTTTGCTCTTTGCAAACCTTTCTTGGAAGAAGCTGGTCGTTTGACAGATAAAGCTGAAAAATTAGTGGAACTCTACAAACCACAAATGACAGCAGCAGAAGAAATTGTCCCTCTTACAGATCTCTTCTTTGAAGATTTCCCAGAATTGACAGAGGCTGAAAAAGAAGTTATGGCTGGTGAAACAGTACCAACAGTACTTAAAGCTTTTAAAGCTAAACTTGAAGCTATGTCTGATGATGAGTTTGTTGTTGAAAACATTTTCCCACAAATCAAAGCTGTTCAAAAAGAAACAGGAATCAAAGGGAAAAATCTCTTCATGCCAATCCGTATTGCTGTTTCAGGAGAAATGCACGGTCCAGAATTGCCAGATACTATTTTCTTGCTCGGACGTGAAAAATCAATCAAACATATTGATCAAGTTCTTGCAACACTATAAAAACAAACCCAACAATTGTTGGGTTTTCGAATGCACATAAGTGATGTGTCAATGATTATATGATAATTGCTAGGCCTGCATTTGTAATATAATGATGATATTTCGTAACCATATCATCATTTTCAAAACTTTAAATTAGTTTTATAATAGATTGGTAATAAAAATTAGGGAGGAGTGAGCATTATGAGAAGATTTGGTTGGTATTTCTACTACGTTATTGGCATGTACCCATAAAAAGAGGTAATGAGTCAGTTAAAGAGCTTAGTTTTTCTAAGCTCTTTTTTATGTTTATGAAAAGTAGGGGACATGTGGAATCGTCTGATGTTAGATTGTTCTTAATCAGGAAAAAATAGCTTTATATTTTTAGCTTTTTCTAATAGGAGTGACGCTAAATTATATATTTATGTTACAATAAAGTAGGTTGATTTTTGAAAGGAAGGGGGGAGTCTAGAGATGATCGTTTTATTTACGTTTCTACGTCTATTGGCTATTTTAATTGTTAGTCACGATATGTCAGGTTTGCTCAAAACTTGGAAGAGTAAATGCTGGTTTATCGCAGGGAGTCTCTTGCTCTCTCTATTTGTTGGAGGCATTACAGGGTCGCTCTTAGCACTTTTGTTCTGCTATCTTTTCTTAAATAAAATATCAAGTAGTGAAAAGAATTCTTTTCTTTTCACCTTTTTGCCGTGGGTTTTTGTTGAAGTCACCTCGAAGCTGCTTCAACTTTACTTTTTCCCATGGATTTTTCAAATTAATTATTTACAGGTCAAAGACACCCCAGTACTCATTGCTTTGTCTTATCTCTTGATTTACCCAATTTTTCATCTGATTGTCAAAGTGTTCTTTATTGACTTTGGTGCTCTCAATGTTATGGGAAATAACCATACTTACCAAGTTAGACAACGCTTATTGGTTGGGGTGACTCTGGCTTATATTATTTTATCTTTAATTATTTTCTATGCTAGTAACATCTTTCCTTACACAGGCCTCTTTATTTATTTAGCAGGCAGTATTACGGTTGTCTACTCCATCCTCTTTATTTTGCTCTTTGCTCAGCTTAATATTTATTCTAAGAGAAGAGTGAAGGATCAGTTGGCTGAAGAAATGGCTAGACACGAGGAAAGTTTAGAAGAATATAGTCACCGTTTAGAAAAACTCTATAATGATATTTCTCAGGTGAAGAAGGATTATCTCGAAGGGCTTAAGACAATGGAGGTTAGTATCCAACGTCGAGACTTACCTGCTTTGAAGCAAGAGTATGCAGAACTTTTAGAGAAATCTGGTAATAGCTTAACGTTGTCAAATTATGAATTATCACGTTTGATCAACTTAGAAATCACATCTCTCAAGAGTCTCTTTTCTGCTAAAGTGCTTGAGGCAGAGAACTTAGGAATTAAGGTTAACTTGGAGTTGCCAGATGTCATATCGTCAACTCAGATAGAGGCCTTAGATTTGGTTGTGATTTCTTCTGTCTTCTTAAATAATGCTATTGAGTCGGCGGTGGATTCTGAAGATCCTACTTTAACTATATCTTTCTTTAAAAATCAAGGTTATCTTATCTTGGTTATTGACAATACAACCAGAGAAGAACGTATTCCTGTGTCAAGGATTTTTGATGAAGGGGTTTCTAGCAAAGGTGAAGGCCGAGGGCTTGGTTTGTCTAAGGTCGCAGATATACTTAATCGCTATCCAAAAGTAAATCTTGAGACTCGTAGTTGTGACCATCATTTTACACAGGTCCTCTCTTTTCAGGATAATTGATAAATCAAAGATACTATTTGTGGAGGATAGGATGAGGGAAATAGAAAGGGGGAAAGCATATGCAACTTGCGATTGATGGCCTTATTGCTTTGGTTGTTGTCGTTTCACATCTTGTGATTTTAGCTAGAATGGCTTATCTAGATGTTTTTACTTACCGTTACATTCCTTATGTAATCGTAGTAACTGCCGTTAAGTGGTTAGCCAAGGTGCTATGGCAAATTGACATTCCAGATGCAATCTATCTCCTAGTCTTTATTTTTATTGAAAAACCTCAGGCTCTACGAGAAGAAAAGTATTTTTATGCTTTCTTTTCCCCTGTCTTTTGGACTCTGATTACAAGTTTCTTTAGTTTTTATCTTTTCCGAGTTTTCTTTAATAAGCCGGTCGAGTTGGTTCCAAACCATTTAGGAATCCTGGCTGTAGATAGTGTTGTTCTTCCCTTCTTTCTAGGCTTGCAAAAAATGTTCGGTTTAGATAGCTTTTTCCAGGAACCATATCAGGACTTGCAGGATAAATATAAGAGCATGCTCTTGCAAGTTGATTATATTTTAATTATCAGTTATCTTCTTATCCTCTTTAAGCAGGAGATATTCTCCTTGCTTCTTAGTCAGACCTATCTCCCAGGTTACCCTCAAATTTATATTTGGGTTGGTTTCCTTATACACATGTATATTCTTGTTCGTTTTGTTTCCTACGGTAAAGACGTACGTGATAGCAAAATTCTCAGAGAACAAGAGGAGCACTTGAGGAGTCTGGAAGCTTATAATGAAAAAATCGAAACTGCCTATAAGAGTGTACGTTCGTTTAAACATGATTATGAAAACATACTCATTAGTATGCAGACAAGTATTGATAGTGGGGATTTTGACCTTATTGAACAAACCTATCAAGATATTTTGAAAAAGGCAGGTCAAGAACTCATTGAAGAAGATGACGAAAATGTCTCTTGAGTATAAACAGGAAATATTATCATGAACTTACAGCTTTGGACCATGGTATCCCTTGAAAATAGTATTATTCAGATTATTAGTTTTCATATTACCTGGTTTATTTATAAAAAACTAACAAGGAGCACATTAGCTTACTGGAAAGTATTTTGTCTAAGTCTCTTAGGTATAGTGGTATCACTTGGTAAGGGTGATGGCTTCTATTATCAAGTTGTTATCTTTTTAGTTTTGGCCTTAAAGGAACGTCGGGAACATCGTTTGACGATCTGGGCAAGCCTCTTTTTTGGAGCTTTCTCGGTTATTTTTACAGATTTATTTGCGACTTTTACTCCATTTTATGTATTCAATAATCTGTTTACAAATATGACTTTGAGTGAGATTCAAGAAAACTTCTTCCTCAAATTGTTATCGTTTGTACTGATTTACCCATTCTTTCTCTATATCAATTACCTTTCCAGTTCAGATGTTGATAAGGTCAAGGAATTGATTTATTCACGTGGTCGTGAGCGTCTGTTGATAGCCGTTGATCTGACCTTTGCACTCTACATTACTTGTAGTACTCTTTTGGTATCAACAGGTAGTGATGTGGGAGGGCCAATTTTTATTGCAATGGCAGTTTATCTCCTAATGGTAACAACCTTGAACCGCTATTCTCATAAATTTGTCAGAGAACGTAGTAAGGAAGCTGTGGAGACTTATGTCTATAACTTGGAAGTCTATAATAAACATATTGAGGATCTTTTTACAAAAGTAAAACCTATTGAAAAAGATTTTGAGAGTCTTTTGGTAGCTCTTGAGACCCCATTGGCTAAAAATCAATTATCAGAAGTTTTATCCGTTTATCATGAGCATTTGAATCATCTTAAACTTGATAATTTGGACTTAAATGATAAGTTGGCTCCTCTGTTTGAGATTCCTTATCCGGTATTAAGAAGTTGGATTGTAAACCAAATCATTCCTTTGGAACAAAAAGGTATCACCGTTAGGTTGGATGTCAATGTTGATGCTTATCCTAACAATTTAAATATTGCAGTTCTTATTGGAGTTTTAGAACGTTGCATGAACTTAGCTGAAAAACTTTGGGCCAAGGAGCCGGAGACAGATATTGGGTTCCTTATTCAACAGAATGAGGATGGTAATCTCAGCTTTATTCTTGAGAATACCAATCAGGAAGCTGATCCGAAACTCGATGATAGTCTGGCTATTAGTCGTGATTTTGCCCAGTTTTGCTGGTCAAACGGTATCGGTTTAAAAAATAAAAAAGAATTATTTAAAACCTATCAAATTGTCACGGTAGGACTATAATCGTAGAAAGGAGAGGGACAACTATGCTGGGTAACATCCTATTTCAAATTTTGATGTTTATCATTATTTGGGATATCTACTTACGTATTGGTGGACAAAACACTAATCTTAAAAATCGTATACTTTATTTGTTATTTGATGTTGCTCTATGCATTTGGGGACAACTCATTGGACGCTATATAGGCATAGTACCTCCCTTAGTAGCCATTGTAACATTGACATTTAGTTACCAATTGAATAAAAGTGTCACCTCTGTAGAGCGCTTTTTTCTAGGTTTTTACCCGGTGGTACTAGTCGATTTGGCAAGACGTTTTTTGGCTACCTTCTTCTTTCCACCGATACTTGGTATAACTGTTGACACTTTAAATACTAATATTTGGTGGTCTATGGTACCACTTTCCTTCGTCATGTTGACGGTCAGAATAGTAGATTTTATTTTACGTCTAGATTTTACAGATATCTTGAAAGTTGCTGCCCAACAAGAAAAAAAGAACCGTCTGGGTTTGGTCAACATGCTTCTTTTACTTTATTATTTAGTTATCTTTTTAGTGTCGACATTTGATACTTATTTCCCAGAGTTACATCTTGAGAGTAGATTTAGGTTGCCATTAGTAATGGGATATCTCTATTTACTCCTCTTTGTACTTGGTGCTGTAAACCAGTTTGCTAAGGAAAAAATAGAGCAGGATTTAGCGATGAAGCAAGCCAACTATCTTGATGATTTGAAGCGTGAGAATACCAGGGTAGAAGGTTTGTATAGAGACTTGATGCATGTTCGCTCTAACTATAATTTCCTACTTAATAATCTGAGAGATATCGAAAGAACAGGGGATATTCGTTCTTATAAAAAAGATTTGGTTGATCTTTATGTCAATCGAGATCAGCATAGTTTTTCAACTCAGGTCACAGATTTGGATAATATCCAAAATCCAAGTATTCATAGTCTACTTTCATCAAAATATCATGAAGCTCAGATGCATCGCCTCAATATTCATGCAGAGATTCCAGATCCAGTGATTCATAACTATCTAACTGATTTAGATTTAGCTGTTGTTTTGGGTCACCTCATGGATAATGCTATTGATGGTGCTCGTAAAGCCAGTGAAGGTTTTATTAGTCTGGCCTATTTTGATGAAGAGGACTGCCAGAGTTTTATTATTGAAAGTACAATTGCAGAAGAGCAAGTGCCACTTTCAATGATGAGTACCCAGCTTTCTCATCCTGAGGGTGGTATAGGTGTTAATGCTGTTCAAGATATCTTGGAACGTTATCCGAACACTTCCTTTTCTGTCCGTAGTCAGAATCGTAAAATGATGCAAATACTAGAAATGAGGCCCTAATATGAATATATACATTTTAGAAGATGACTTAATGCAGCAAACACGCATTAGCGACATCATCCGAGAATTGGTTTCAGAGGGCACGTTTTCTGTACGAAAACTTGAAGTTTTTTCTAAACCTCACAAACTATTGTCCAGTATCAACGAGAAGGGCAACCATCAGGTTTTCCTTTTAGATATCGATATTGATGGTGAGCGAAAGAAGGGGCTAGAAGTCGCCTCAGAAATTCGCCAACAAGATGCTAATGCAGTTATTATTTTTGTAACAACTCACTCAGAGTTTGCACCGATTAGTTTTAAATACAAGGTTTCTGCACTAGATTTCATTGATAAGACAGTTTCTAATGCAGAGTTCAAACAACAACTAAAACAAACATTGACTTTTGTGAACCAAAAAGTTGGAGATGTGGATGATGATGAGATATTTGTGTTTGAAACAGCGCAGTCTCGGATCCAAGTCCCTATGAGAGATATTTATTATTTTGCGACTGCTGTGACACCTCATAAGGTGATGCTAATTACCAAAACAGAGCGTCTGGAGTTTTATGCCAATCTTGGAGATATTACTTCGGTAAATAAAAAACTCTTTTCTTGTCATCGCTCCTTTTTAGTTAATTTGGATAACATATCTCGTATTGATAAGACTCAGTTGATGATTTACTTTGAAAATGGTGATTCTTGTCCAGTTTCACGTTTGAAAATGAAGGCTCTGCTTAAAAAATGGTCAGAGGTAAAAGAACATTAGTCGATGACTAATGTTCTTTTTAGTCTAAAAAAGCATGTGTTTATTTCATAGGTGATTGATTATCTTATGAGTGAACAAATTCTGTAAAAACACAAAATAGATGTCCTTTAGTGATAAAATTTAGAGATTTATAAAAAAATGACTAAAAAAAATGCAGTTCAGGATGAAAAAACGACATTCTATGAAATCGTATAGACAATTAAATTGAAAAAAGTTAATATATAATCAAGATATGTGATTCGGAAATGAGACATCGTCAATCTTATTGAAATCTACATACACTTTATGAAAATAAATAATGTACTTTTATATAACTTTTTCCTAATCCCCATTTTTTATTGGCCGCTCGTCCAATTACATATCTTTTTTATAGAAATTAATAGGCTTGAGAAATCAAGCCGTTTTTTTGTTTTTAAGGGCATTAGTACAGATTAGGATAAAAAAATACATTCTGTGAGTGAAATTCGACATTTTAGGAAATGAAGATATACATTTGGGGATTGCATGCTATAATGTAATCAAGGTTAGAGAGCAAGAAGAATGTATGGTTTAAGTTAGTCCCTTAAACATAATAATTTCCCTCATTCATTCTATCTAAAATTGCTGTTGTGTTCTCTACCGATGATGCTGTTGTTCAAAAGGTCTGTACTTTGTACAGGCCTTTTGGCATTTTAGAAGATAAATAGTTAAAGATGCTTTTGAATCTATTTGTATAGTTTCAAAAGTGTTTTTTATTTTTCATTACTTCTTGCATAAAATTGAATAAAAATTAAGAATTAAGCACTTTTTAGGTCAAAAGAATAAGTAAAAACAAATAAAAACTAAATAAATATAAAAAAATAACAAAAAAGTGTTGACAAGTGAATAAATATGCAATATAATTAATCTCGTAAGGTTGATAGAGATAGCAACCACAAGAAAATATAAGAAAAGAGAAAATATTATGTCAAAAGAGAAAGTTATTCTTGCCTATTCGGGAGGTCTTGATACCTCAGTCGCTATTACATGGCTTAAAAAAGATTATGATGTTATTGCTGTTTGTATGGATGTCGGTGAAGGTAAAGATCTTGAGTTTATCCATGACAAAGCTTTGACAGTTGGAGCTGTCGAGTCATACGTGCTTGATGTTAAAGATGAGTTTGCTGAAGATTATGTGCTTCCAGCACTTCAAGCTCACGCTTACTATGAACAAAAATATCCTTTGGTTTCAGCGCTTAGTCGTCCAATTATTGCTAAAAAATTGGTTGAGATTGCTCATAAAACAGGAGCAACGACTATCGCTCACGGTTGTACTGGTAAAGGTAATGACCAAGTTCGTTTCGAAGTTGCCATTGCTGCCCTAGACCCAAGTCTTAAAGTAGTAGCGCCAGTACGTGAATGGAAGTGGTCTCGTGAGGAAGAAATTGAGTATGCTAAGGCTAATGGTGTTCCAGTTCCAGCAGACCTTGATAATCCTTACTCAGTCGATCAAAACCTTTGGGGACGTGCCAACGAGTGTGGTGTTCTTGAAAATCCTTGGAATCAAGCTCCAGAAGAAGCTTTTGGGATTACCAATTCACCAGAGTCTGCGCCAGATGAAGCTGAATATGTCGATGTAACCTTTAAAGAAGGGAAACCAGTTGCTCTTAACGGTAAAGAAATGAAATTGGCTGACCTTATCCAAGAAATGAATGTTATTGCTGGCAAGCATGGCGTCGGACGTATCGACCACGTTGAGAACCGTCTTGTAGGTATCAAATCTCGTGAAATTTATGAATGTCCAGGAGCTATCGCCCTTTTGACAGCTCATAAAGAAATTGAGGACTTAACTTTGGTACGTGAAGTTTCTCACTTTAAACCAATTCTTGAAAATGAATTGTCAAACCTTATCTACAATGCTTTGTGGTTTAGCCCAGCAACACAAGCTATCATTGCTTATATTAAGGAAACACAAAAAGTTGTTAATGGTATCGCTAAAGTTAAGCTTTACAAAGGGCATGCTCAAGTAGTAGCACGTCAATCAGCTAATTCATTGTATGATGAAAACTTGGCTACTTACACATCAGCTGACAGCTTTGATCAGGATGCTGCAATTGGATTTATCAAGCTTTGGGGTCTTCCAACTCAGGTTAATTCACAAGTTAACCATCCATTTGACAATTAATGACAGATTACATAAGAAAAGTAGGCTATTAGAAGAAAAACGCTTCTTATCAGATAAAAGTGGACAGAGAGCCACATCTGATACTCTTTTCTTATAACTTATATTATTATCGTTAAGGCGTTCTGAGAGGCGTCACGAGCCTAAATAAACTACGACAGAGATCGGGTTTTAGGAAAACAAGTGTCCAGAGAGACAAATTAAGCTAGACAAATACTATCTAGCTTTTTTCATTTAAGTTATTGTGACCAAAGAGGTCGTTGCTTGTTATAAGTATTAAGAAAGGATGGAAGATTATCCCAGTGTGGGGTAATCTTCAAAATAAAACTATGGCAGAAAATCATAAACTATGGGGCGGTCGGTTCGAAGCTAGTCTTGAAAAATGGGTAGAAGAATTTGGTGCTTCAATCTCATTTGACCAAAAGATGGCAGAGTTTGATTTGAAAGGGTCTATTGCCCATGTTACGATGCTTGGTGAGACAGGAATTATTACCAAAGAGGAAGCATTGCAAATTAAACAGGGCTTGGAAGAACTGCTTGAGGAATATAAGGCTGGTAAACTAGAATTTGATGTTTCCAATGAAGATATCCATATGAATATGGAGAGTCTTTTAACGGCTAAAATTGGACCAGTAGCAGGAAAACTTCATACAGCACGTTCACGTAACGACCAAGTGGCAACGGATATGCACTTGTATCTAAAAGCCAAACTAGTGGAAGTTATTGAGAAGCTTGATAATTTACGTGGTACTTTGGTCAATCTAGCAGACAAACATACCTACACGATTATGCCAGGCTACACCCACTTGCAGCATGCACAACCGATTTCTTTTGGTCACCACTTGATGGCTTATTACAACATGTTTACACGTGATGCCGAACGTTTTGAATTTAATATCAAGCATACGGATATCTCTCCACTCGGAGCTGCTGCTCTAGCCGGAACAACTTTCCCAATTGATCGTAATATGACATCTGACTTAATGGGCTTTGCAAAACCATATAGCAATTCCTTGGATGCTGTTTCCGATCGTGACTTTATTCTCGAATTCTTGTCAAACTCAAGTATTCTCATGATGCATATGACACGTATTTGTGAAGAAATCATTAACTGGTGTTCTAACGAGTTTAAGTTTGTAACTCTATCTGATACTTTTTCAACAGGCTCTTCCATTATGCCTCAAAAGAAAAACCCAGATATGGCAGAACTAATTCGTGGGAAATCAGGTCGTGTCTATGGTAATTTGATTGGATTATTGACCGTGATGAAGTCATTACCTTTGGCCTACAATAAAGATCTCCAAGAAGATAAAGAGGGTATGTTTGATACGGTAGAAACGATTACTGTCGCTATTGATATTCTCGCAGGCATGCTCAATACAATGACTGTTAACGACAAACATATGGCAGAGTCAACAGAGAAAGATTTTTCAAATGCTACAGAGTTGGCTGATTATCTTGCATCTAAAGGCCTACCATTCCGTGAAGCACATGAGATTGTTGGAAAACTTGTCCTTGAGTGTACCAAAGCTGGTTATTACCTTCAGGATGTTCCTCTCGAACGTTATCAAGAAGTTTCAGATTTAATTGAAGAGGACATCTATGAGACACTTAAATCTCATACAGCTGTTGAACGTCGTCATTCCCTTGGTGGAACTGGTTTTGACCAGGTTAAATGGCAAATCAAAGAAGCTCAAAAAGCTCTAAAAAAATAAGTCTCTAAGGCCCTAACCATAAGGTTTTGGGCTTTTTTGCTATTTATGATATAATAGTACTAATTTTGAGTTTGGAGTCGCATTTTGAAAAAATCTTATCGCGTTAAGAAAGAGAAAGACTTTAAAGCATTATTTGATGCAGGGCACAGTGTTGCTAATCGGAAATTTGTTGTCTACTGTCTGGATCGTGATCTGCCTCATTTTAGAGTGGGTTTGTCAGTCAGTAAGCGTCTTGGTAATGCGGTTACTCGGAATCGGGTAAAACGTCGTCTACGACATGCACTGATGGACATGTCATCTCAGTTAGAACATCAAGATTTTGTCGTTATTGCTCGTAAAGGTGTCGAAGACTTAAGTTATCAAGACATTTATAGCAATCTCGTTCATGTCTTAAAAATAGCAAAGTTATATAAGGACTAAAAAATTATTTTGCTTCTTTACATTGTAGGATAAACTAAAATCACTCCTGATTTTTGAGATACTCTTAATGAATGGAAGCGAAGCAGTTCTTTATCGTATTAAAAAGGAGTTTTTAGTGAAGAAAAAACTTAATATATCTGTTTTAGGTGCAGGAGCTCTCTTGCTTTTGTCCGCGTGTGGACGAAGTGATGTTACAAGTCACTCCACAGGCCTTTGGGAACGTCTTATTTTAATGTTTGGGAAGGCTATTCAAGGGCTCTCATTTGGTGGTTCTATTGGATTAGGTATTATTATTTTCACGATTTTAATTCGTGCGGTAATGATTCCTCTTTATAATCGCCAAATTAAGTCAAGCCGTGAACTACAAGAGTTGCAGCCAGAGTTACGTCGCTTGCAGAGTGAGTATCCTGGACGCGAGAATCGTGAAGCTCTTGCTTATGCACAACAAGATCTTTATAAAGAGCATGGTGTAAATCCTTACGCAAGCTTCGTTCCTCTCTTGATCCAATTTCCTATTTTGATGGCTCTTTATGGAGCGCTCACACGAGTGCCAGAGTTGCGAGAAGGAACATTCCTCTGGGTTGACCTAGGTCAGAAAGATCCTTACTTTATTCTTCCGATTTTGGCGGCTGCTTTCACCTTCCTTTCAACTTGGTTGACAAATAAGGCGGCTAAAGATCGTAGTGCAATGCTTCTTGTTATGAATATCATGCTTCCAATCTTTATTTTCTGGTTTGGAACTCAGATTTCTTCAGGGGTAGCACTTTACTGGGCAGTTTCAAACGCCTTCCAAGTTGTTCAGATTTTGGTTTTTAATAATCCGTTTAAAATCATTGAAGAACGTAATCGTTTGGAAGCGGAAGAAAAAGAACGTAAAGCTAAGATTCGTCGTGCCAAGAAAAAGGCGCATAAACGTAAATAAGGAGGCTTATTATGGTTGTCTATTCTGGACGAACAGTCGAACAAGCTATCGAAAAAGGTTTGAAAGATCTTAATTTACCCCGTATGAAGGCTCATATTAAGGTGATTTCTCGTGAGAAAAAAGGTTTTCTAGGGTTCGGAAAGAAACCAGCTCGAGTTAGTGTTGAACCAATAAATGAAAAGATAGCTCACGAAGCAGATCAAAACACCGTTAAAGTGGCTCCTGATGCTGTAAAACAATTAGACGATTCTGTCGCAAGTCCAAAAGACGAAACGATTGCTTTCAATAAAGTGACAAAACTCGTTACGATTTCAGATAGTAAGGAAATTGCACAAGAAAACTTAAAGCAACCAGTGTCTACAGAGACCCTTGGTGAAGAGTTGCCAGATAAGAAACAGGAGCAACCAAAGGCAACAATTATTCCTCTATCTGTTAAACGTGAGTCATCGGAAGAGGATGCTACAGAATTTATGGCAAATTCGCTTGAGCCCCAACTAGAACCGGTGGCTCAAGTTCAGACTCCGGAAACTTCTGAAGGAGATTTCAGTTCATTTGTGGCATCTGAGTTTAGTTCAGATGAGTCTTCTGAAAATAATTTAGAAGATATTCAAGCGGCTGCAGATGATGTTTTATCTTACCTCGAAAAAATTATCTATGAAATGGATGTCGATGCTAGCCTAGAGGTTAGTCACAATCGTCGCAATATTATCATTCAGATTGAAACAGACCAACCTGGTCGTGTTATTGGTTATCATGGCAAGGTTCTCAAGTCTTTACAACTTTTAGCGCAAAATTATTTGCACGATCGTCATTCTAAACGTTTTAGTGTTGTTCTTAATGTTCGTGATTATTTGGAGCAACGCACAGAGACTTTGATTGATCTAGCAGAAAAAACGGCGGCTAAAGTAAAAGAAACAGGTCGAGAGTACGTTATGGATCCAATGACGAATAGCGAACGAAAAATTATCCATAAGGCACTTTCTCAAATTGAAGGTGTTGAAAGTCACTCAGAAGGAGACGATCCTAATCGTTACGTTGTTGTGACAAAAGTATAGTTAAAATAGCGTTTATTGCTTACAGAAGCTAGTCTTATTTGAAGGCTGGTTTTTTTGACAATAAAAAGTAGACGGTGTATACTTTATTTAAAAGGTAGTCGCTGTCTACTTAGATGGAAATAGGAGTCAAAATGAAACGTAATACTGCTGAATTGAAGGAAAAGTTAATCGAAACTGGAGTCGAGGAAATAAGAACAAGAGGTGTTGATCAACTATCTATCCGAACGGTGGCTCAAAGATGTGGGGTCACCCATGGAGCGCCCTATAAGCACTTTGAAAATAAGGATGTCTATCTTCAGGTAGTTTTAGAGCGTTTATCTGAGATCTTTTTGAAGTGTCTGACAAAAGGGGTAGACTCTTCGCTTGATGTAAGAGGTCAATTAGTATTAATGGGCTGTAATTTTGTGGAATTTGCTCAAAAAGAAACAAATAGTTTTGAGGCCTTGTTTATTAAGTTTCCTTTCAATTATATGGAGCTCACTCGAGACAGTATCTCTGTTAATGCCCATTTACCAGGGTTTGAGCACTTTAAGAGTGTGGTTCTGAAGCTGAAAAGTAACATGAATATTTCTGGTAGTGAGGCAGAAATATTAGTTCATATCTGGAGTTTTATTACTGGATTAGCCGTTTTGGTAAGGAGTCCTATTGGTGATAATTTCAATAGTAACACTATTGAAGAGACTGTTAGTACTATGTTAGACATCTATGTTAAAGGAGCTAAACAATGAAAACCTTAATTATCTACGCCCATCCAAACGACAAGAGCTACAATGCCTCTATACTAGAGACTGTTAAAGAAAATTTATCGTCTAAACATGAGTTAAAGATTCTAGATTTGTATAAAGAGAAGTTCGATCCTGTTTTACGTTTTGATACAACACATAGGAGAAGAGACTTAGCGCACGATGTAGCTATGAAAGACTATCGAGATTTAATAACTTGGGCAGATCAGTTGATTTTTATTTTTCCAACTTGGTGGAGTGGAATGCCAGTTATCTTGAAAGGATTTATTGAACGCGTTTTTGTTGCTGGCTTTGCCTATGAAAATACACCCCGTGGATTGGATGGTAAATTAACTGGGAAAGCTTGGATTATTACAACCCACAATACACCAAAGATTGTTCTACCTTTAGTTCAAGATTATTGCAAAGTCCTAAAATTTCAAGTCCTAAAACCTTGTGGTATTAAATCGGTCAAAGTTACCCAGGTTTCACCCGTTGAGTATATGAGTGATTATAAGCGAAAAGAGGTACTCAAGAAAATAGCTAAACTAGCAAGAAGGTTATGAGCAAGCGATGATATAGGAACGGCATTGTAGTTTACAGTTATCACTAGCCTTCGGGCATCGAAGATATAATGAAATTAATATCTAAGTAATTCTTGACAAGATTAAGCTATTGCTATAAAATAGTATGGTATGTTTAGTAACTGATCAAAAATAGCCGGCTAAACGAATACGAAAATCTATCAGGAGGTATTCAACGTGAAACGTACTTATCAACCAAGTAAAATCCGTCGTCAACGTAAACACGGATTCCGTCACCGTATGTCAACTAAAAACGGACGTCGTGTTCTTGCAGCTCGTCGTCGTAAAGGACGTAAAGTTCTTTCAGCTTAAGACATTATTGAAAGCAACAGTGCTCGAGACTGTTGCTTTTTGTTTTTGCTATAATGATAGTGTTGATGTTTGCTGTTGTTCATCGAAAGTTTGAAAATATAGAGCTGACAATTCTTGTAATTTTTGATAAACTAAAGCGGTTGTGGATAATGACCACTTACTAAAAAATACTTAGGACTGTTTTTCCTAATGTAAGGAGTATAAATGACTGACCTTCCTATTAAATATCATCTTATAAAGAAAGAAAAACACACAGGGGCACGCTTGGGGGAAATTATCACGCCTCATGGAACTTTTCCAACACCGATGTTTATGCCTGTAGGTACCCAAGCTACAGTAAAAACGCAATCTCCTGAAGAATTAAAACAGATGGGTTCAGGAATTATTTTGGCCAATACCTATCATTTATGGCTAAGACCTGGTGATGAGCTCGTTGCTAAAGCTGGAGGACTCCATAAATTCATGAATTGGGACCAAGCGATTCTTACTGATAGCGGTGGTTTCCAAGTATATTCATTGGCCGAAAAACGAAATATCTCGGAAGAAGGTGTAACTTTTAAAAATCACCTTAATGGAAGTAAGATGTTTTTATCTCCTGAAAAAGCAATCTCGATTCAGAATAATCTTGGCTCAGATATTATGATGAGTTTTGATGAATGCCCCCAATTTTACCAACCATACGATTATGTGAAAAATTCTATTGAACGTACAAGTCGTTGGGCAGAACGAGGGCTAAAAGCACATCGTCGTCCACATGACCAAGGTCTTTTTGGAATCGTACAGGGAGCAGGTTTTGAAGATCTTCGTAGACAATCTGCACAGGATTTAGTTTCTATGGATTTTCCAGGTTATTCAATTGGAGGTCTTGCAGTAGGAGAAACCCATGAAGAGATGAATGCAGTTCTAGACTTTACTGTACCTTTACTTCCTGAGAATAAACCACGTTATCTTATGGGGGTAGGGGCACCAGATAGTTTGATCGACGGTGTTATTCGTGGCGTTGACATGTATGATTGTGTTCTCCCAACACGAATTGCTCGTAACGGAACTTGTATGACGAGTCAAGGACGTCTCGTGGTTAAAAATGCGGCGTATGCAGAAGATTTTAGCCCTATAGATCCTGAGTGTGATTGTTATACATGTAAGAATTACACACGTGCTTATGTGAGACATTTGTTGAAAGCAGATGAAACGTTTGGAATTCGCCTGACAAGTTATCATAATCTCTACTTCTTGGTAAATTTAATGGCCAAAGTACGACAAGCTATTATAGATGACAATTTACTTGAGTTTCGCCAAGACTTTATAGAAAAGTATGGTTACAAGTCAAGTAAAAGAAATTTTTAAATAATGTATTTAGCAGTACATGATTGTACTGCTTTATTTTTTTCAAAAAACCTATTGACAAGCATTGATTTGGGTGATAAGATATAAAAGTTGTCTTAACTGACTTGCCACAAACTTGAAAAGGTTCCAAAACTTTAAAAAAGTTATTGACAAGACAAGTGAGAGATGATATTATAAATAAGCT
>NZ_JVGR01000014.1:0-11844 GCF_001073005.1 Streptococcus sp. 449_SSPC | reverse complement strand
TGTTGTGTCGACTGGTGTCTTGTATTCAAAGGTTGTTCCACTTGGTAGGTCTGAGACATTGCCGATTGAACCTTTAGCGTCTGGTGTTTCGCCTACGTTAACGGTTTGATCCTTAGCAGTTGGTGTGTTCTTATCCGCATCCGTACGTGGATCTACGACTGTTACCTTAACAGGAACTTCATCCTTAGAACCATCTGGATAAGTCACAACAACTGTTGCGTCTTTTTCACCAACTGTTGTTGTGTCGACTGGTGTCTTGTATTCAAAGGTTGTTCCACTTGGTAGGTCTGAGACATTTCCGATTGAACCTTTAGCATCTGGTGTTTCGCCCTTGTTTACTGTTTGATCCTTAGGCGTTGGTGTATTCTTATCTGCATCCGTACGTGGATCTTTAACAGTTACCTTAACTGGTACTTCGTCTTTAGAATCGTCTGGGTAAGTGACAACAACTGTTGCGTCTTTTTCACCAGCTGTTGTTGTATCTACTGGTGTCTTGTATTCAAAGGTTGTTCCGCTTGGTAGGTCTGAAACATTGCCGATTGAACCTTTAGCGTCTGGTGTTTCGCCTACGTTAATGGTTTGATCTTTAGCAGTCGGTGTATTCTTATCCGCATCTGTGCGTGGATCTTTAACAGTTACCTTAACTGGTACTTCATCCTTAGAACCGTCTGGATAAGTGACAACAACTGTTGCGTCTTTTTCACCAACTGTTGTTGTATCAACTGGTGTCTTGTACTCAAATGTAGTGCCATTTGGTAGATCTGAAACATTGCCAATTGAACCTTTAGCATCTGGTGTTTCGCCGATGTTAACAGTTTGATCCTTAGCTGTTGGCGTGTTCTTATCCGCATCTGTGCGTGGATCTTTAACAGTTACCTTAACTGGTACTTCATCCTTAGAACCGTCTGGGTAAGTCACAACGACTGTTGCGTCCTTCTCACCAGCTGTTGTTGTATCTACTGGTGTCTTGTATTCAAAGGTTGTTCCACTTGGTAGGTCGGATACATTGCCAATTGAACCTTTAGCGTCTGGTGTTTCGCCTACGTTAACGGTTTGATCCTTAGCAGTCGGTGTATTCTTATCCGCATCCGTACGTGGATCTACGACAGTTACCTTAACTGGTACTTCGTCTTTAGAGCCATCTGGGTAAGTCACAACAACAGTAGCGTCTTTTTCACCAACTGTTGTTGTATCTACTGGTGTCTTGTACTCAAAGGTTGTTCCGCTTGGAAGGTCGGAAACGTTACCAATTGAACCTTTAGCGTCTGGTGTTTCACCGATGTTAACGGTTTGATCCTTAGCTGTTGGTGTGTTCTTATCAGCATCCGTACGTGGATCTACGACTGTCACCTTAACTGGAACTTCATCCTTAGAACCGTCTGGATAAGTGACAACAACTGTTGCGTCTTTTTCACCAACTGTTGTTGTATCTACTGGTGTCTTGTACTCAAATGTAGTGCCATTTGGTAAATCTGAAACGTTGCCAATTGAACCTTTAGCGTCTGGTGTTTCGCCTACGTTAACGGTTTGATCTTTTGCAGTTGGTTCATACTTATCAGCATCTGTTTGTTTAGCCTTGATTTCAATTGGGACATTGACTGTTTCAGTTGTTCCATCAGGATATGTCACAAGCATTGGCACATTTACCAAGCCAGGAGTCGCATTGGCAGAAGTCTTACTTGTGATAGCCCCTGTACTTTCATCAACAGAAACAGAGTCAATTCCAGCTGGAAGTGTGCCAGCTTTGAAAGTTGTACCAGAAGGCACAGATACTTCCTTACCTTCGACATCACGTACAAGTGGAATTTGTGGCTGAGTTGTGTCTCCAGCAGTGACTACTGATTTACTGTAAGTCACATCATAAGTTTGATTCTTAGGTGCATTAACAATCAATAGGTTAGTATCAAGGAAGGCATTTGCATATGACCCTTGATGAACCCCTTCGGTATTACCTTTCCAGCTACGTTGGATAGCATTCAAGTTTGGTTTAACACCACGTTCCATCCATTGCTCAAAGAGAAGCATGCCGTTATTTTTCTTGATTTCAGCATTCAATTTCTTAGCCAATTCAACTGAATCAACTGTGTCTTTAATCTTGTAAGAAATTGTATATGAACCAAGTTGTCCTGAAGCTGTTCCAAGGATATTTTTGTCAATATAATTACGAACCTTATCAACATCACTTTGTGATGGATTAGATTTTGTCGCAATACTAATGGCATCTGTATTACGTGTATCAAGTTTCCCTGATGCATCCATGACAACCTTGGTTTTTTGAACACCACTTACAGCAGAGCCATCCGCATCAGATTTGTAAATATAAGTTTCATTCAAATCAAGATATGGCAAGAGACTCTTAGGCAATTCTTGTTCAATATAAGGCACAGATTGGAAGGTATTTGAACCTAAGTTCACAACACCCATAGCCGCAGATACTTTCATGGTATAAACCAATTCAATTGAATCTGCCTTACCATCGCTTGTAAAACGTGGAAGTACTTTTAGAGTTGGTTGTGTATTCACACCCTTACCAGGAGTTCCTGTGAAGGCGTTGGTCAAACCATTATCAGACGCAGTTTTCTTAGCGTTATCTGATGCAATAAACCATGAGTTGTCAATACTTTCACGAACCAGTTTATTAGGAATTACTCTACCGTAGTCCTTACCTGTAATCCATGCAGATGAGAATGACAATGGTGTGTTTGCAAGTCCAAGATCGTTTAAGGTCTTGCCATTTTTCAAGGTAATAGTAATTGGGTGGTCATAAGCTGCCCCAATACCACCAGAAGCTACAGTGTTGTTGGCAATTGGAACTGACCAAACTGAACCATCTTCATGAGGTGTAAAGCTTTGTGCACTTCCTGATGCCGTTGGTTTGATTGTGATTTTTTCAATATTTTCATAGAAGGTTGGATTTTGGAAGTTCAAAATCATATGAGCTCCAAGAGGGAAAGCTTTATCCTTAGCCCATCCACCCGCAAGACGCGTCCATGATGTCCCAGTAAGAGAGATGGTACCATCGTCATTGACTTTATTAAACTCAACACCAGCGTTCTTAACAACGTAAGGAGATTCCTTATCAGTTGTGATACCAGTAGTGTCAAATTTATTAGTAATTGTAAGTGATGAATCACTAGGTTTAATGACACCATTTACAGTACTTGGTGAGACAATTAACTGTTTCGTAGCATTTTTACCAGACGCATCTGTAGCTGTTGCTACGACAGTACCACCTGCTGATGGACGTTTGAAGGTATAAACACCATCTGCCCCGTTAATTGAGACTTCTTGACCATCTACCGTTACCTTAACAGTTGAAGCCGCATCTGTACGAATTGTAACATATTCGTCACCAGCTTCAATTGAAGTTGATACATTCTTAGTAGATGCTTCTGTTGCAGATGTAGATGCTGCAGCAGGAACCGCACGACGTGAACGAACGCGTGGTTTTTCAGCTTCAGAAGAATTACTTGCTTGAGCAGCCTCTGAAGTCGATGCTTGTGCAGTTTCAGAAGTTGGAGCTGCTGATGTGCTTGCTGCTTCTGATGTTGCTGCAGCTTGTGATGTCGCGCTCTCCGTAGTTGTTGCAGGCGCTGTTGACGTCGCAGGCGTTGCGACAGTAGCTGGTGCTTCAGCACTTGTTGCAGCTGTTGCACTTGCAACAGGATTTGTCGCTGCAGGCGTTGTCTCTGCGACTGTTCTAGTCTCGACTAAAGACGCCGTCGTTTCACCCGCTTCTGCTACTGGCGTAATCGGTGCAGCTGTCGTTTCAGTGTTTTCATCCGCTTGTGCAGTCCCACCAATCATAATAAGTGTTCCTAGCAATACCGAACAAACACCGATATTTAATTTACGGAGAGAAAAACGACTTTTCTTCTCATTGAATAAATCTTTACCCATAGTTCTCCAAAACAATTGGAATTCTAACTATCCAATTGCCCTTCCTAAAAATTTATTCTAATCCCCTTTCCATTATGTTATCAAAAAAATGTAAAATTTCAATATAAAATGTCATTATTTTATTATTTTCTTTTTTTATAATCTTTTCTAATATAAACATCTACTCACTTAAGTTTAGCTATTACAATATTTTTATAACCCGTTATAACTCCTTTTTATAAGTTATCCCCTGATTTTAAAATAATTCTATAAGTTTATTCATACTTATCCCTATAACTAATTTAATAATCAGAAAAATATATTTGTCAGATTATTTTTAGACACAAAAGAGACCCACCCCTATCGGGGTGAGTCTCTCTTTTCGAAAACTGAAATAGTCTAACTAACTATGTTGAGGGATTTAACCTATGAACTATCTTAGTCTTCTTTTTTGCGTTTTCCTGCCAAACCAAGTCCAGCTGCCGCAAGGATTCCTCCGAGAGCCATAGCTGCCATAGACGCATCATCACCTGTTTCAGGAAGTGCTGGTCCTTTAGGAGCTTCTGGTGTAGTTGGTGGTGTCACTGGTGGAACCACTGGAGTTGGAGGAGTCGGTGGTGTTGGAGGCGTAGTTGGTGGTGTAGTAGGAGGTGTGTTTGGTGGAGTTGTTGGTGGTGTATTTGGTGGGATAACAGTGTTGTTGAACTCAGTATCTTCTGGCAATTGAGAAGTTACTGTCAAGACTTTACCGTCTTTAGTTACTGAAACAACGACTGTAGCTACCATCTTATCGTAGGCAACAGTTGCATCGTTACCTTGTACTTCTTCTACTGTGTAGACGTGAGTACCTTCTTCACCACGTTTGTACTCAAGAGCTGAGAACTTGATCTTACCGTTAGCATCATTGCTTACAGTTTCAATCACATTACCCTTGCTATCTTTAAGTACGAAGCTAAACTCACCAGGTTTAAGTTCACGACCTTCAAGTTTCTTAGTGAATTCAAACTCAACTTTAGTTGGGATATTGACTACACGTTTTTCTGTTGGTTTTTCTGGTTTTTCAACAGATTTCTTAGTTGGGTCGTATTGGTGAACGATTTGTGACGCAGTATTTTCGATGTCTACACCATCTTTAGCAGTGCCTTTGATAGTTGCAGGAATATCGAACTTGTAGTAGCGTCCGAATGCCAATTTGGCAGTATCGATCACTTGTGTGTTTTCTGCATCGCCAAGTGACTTAGTAAGGTCAGCTTTAGATGTTGCAGTAATCACACCGTCAACGATTTGGATATCGAACTTAGCTGTCACATCTTCTCCTGTTACAGAGTCGTATGCTTTAATATCAGCAACATTGATGTTCAAGTTTTCGCTGTCATATTTATCTGTAACACCTACAGATTGGATATTGTGAGCGTCAGTGAAGTTAGTTGTGTCGAGCCATACTTGGTAGACAAACTTATCACCTTTCTTGAGTGTCTTAGTATTGATATTTTCAGCTTCGTTGTTAGCTGTGCTGTCAGCGTAAGGATCCTTGTTAGTATCGCCTACTTTATCTTTCAACTCAGCATCATCGTCAACAAGTTTCATACCAGTGATATCGAATTTCTCTTTAGAAACAACGTATTTCTCTGGTTGGAACTTAGGTTTTTCTGGTGGACGAACAGTGTTGTTAAATTCTTTGTCTGCTGGCTCGTTCACTTTAGTGATAAGAGCTTTCGCTGTACCATCGTGTGATACTTCAACAGAAACAAGAGCTTTCATTGAATCGTAAGAAACAGTTCCGTCAGTACCCTTAACTTCTTCTACAGTGTAGTTGTGAATACCTTCTTGACCTTTCTTGAATTCAAGAGCAGCAAATTTAACGTTACCTGCAGCGTCGTTCTTAACTGTTTGAAGGATGTTTCCATCTTTATCTTTAAGAACGAAGCTGAATTCGTTGGCTTTAAGTTCACGTCCTTCAAGTTTCTTAGTGAAGTTAAATTCAACTTCAACTGGGATGTTAACAACACGTTTTTCTGTTGGTTTTTCAGGTTTCTTAACAGTCTTACTTTGTGGATCGTATTGGTGAACGATTTGTGAGGCTGTATTTTCGATGTCAACACCGCCCTTAGCAGATTGTTTAATTTCTGCTGGGATTTCAAACTTGTAGTAACGTCCGAAGGCGAACTTAGTTGTGTCGATAACTTGTGTATTTTCTGCATCGCCAAGTGACTTAGTAAGGTCAGCTTTAGATGTTGCAGTGATTACACCGTTAACGAGAGTGATATCGAACTTAGCTGTCACATCTTCTCCTGTTACAGAGTCGTATGCTTTAATATCTTTAACGTTAACAGTCAAGTTTTCGCTGTCATATTTATCTGTAACACCTACAGATTGGATATTGTGAGCTTCAGTGAATTTAGTTGTATCCAACCATACTTGGTAGTATACTTTATCACCTTTCTTGAGTGTCTTAGTATTGATATTTTGAGCTTCGTTGTTATCAGTCTTATCAGCGTAAGGATTTGCATTAGTGTCTGCAACCTTATCTTTCAATTCGCTATCGTCATCGAGAAGTTTAACTCCTGTAAGATCGAATTTAGATTCGTTAAGGATGTATTTCTCTGGGTTGAAGTCTGGAGTATCTGGAGGAGTTACTTTGTTGTTGAACTCTTTATCAGCAGCATCTGTCACGTTAGTGATAAGTGCTTTAGCTGTTCCATCATGTTTAACTTCAACTGTAACAACAGCTTTCATACCGTCGTATTGAACTGTGCCATCAGTACCTTTAACTTCTTCTACTGTGTACTTGTAAGTACCTTCTTGGCCTTTCTTGTACTCAATAGCTTTGAACTTAACGTTACCTGAAGCATCGTTCTTAACAGTTTCGATGACATTTCCTGCTTCATCCTTCAATTGGAAGCTGAATTCGTTAGCTTTAAGCTCACGGCCTTCAAGTTTCTTAGTGAAGTTGAATTCAACTGAGATTGGAACGCTGTTTACACGTTTTTCAGTTGGTTTAGTAGGAATTTCTGTCTTCTTAGTTTGTGGGTTGTAGAAGTGAACTACTTGTCCAGCTGTATTTTCAATATCTACACCGCCAGGAACAGAGTCTTTAACAGTGGTTGGGATATCGAATTTATAGTAACGACCAAAGGCAAACTTAGTTGTGTCGATGATTTGAGTATTTGCATCATCTCCAAGTGACTTAGTGAAGCCATCTTTAAGGTTAGCAGTAATCATACCATTTTCAACTTTGATGTCGAATTTAGCTGTTACATCTTCACCTGTTACTGAATCGTAAGCTTTAATAGCTGAAGCATCAAGATCCAATTTAGTTTCATCGTAGTCATCAGAGATACCAACTGTTTGGATGTAATCCTTGTTGTTAGCGTCGAATTTAGTTGTATCGAGCCATACTTGGTAAACAAGTTTTTCACCACGTTTAACAGATTTAGTATTCATATTTTCAGCTTCGTTGTTTGATGCGTCATCGGCATATGGGTTCGCATTTGTATCTGCGTACTTGTCTGCCAATTCTTTATCATCATCAACAAGCTTGTTACCAGTGATGTCAAATTTCTCTTTGTTCACAACATATTTCTCTGGTTGGAACTTAGGTGTTTCTGGTGGAACCACCTTGTTGTTGAACTCTTTATCGTTAGCGCTTGAAGCGAATCCGCCTGTTGAAGCGTGGTTAACGACAGTTGTGAGAACCTTACCTTCCTTAGTAACTTCCACTGTTACAGTCGCTTTCATAGCATCGTAAGTGATTGAAGCATCTTTACCAGCTACTTCTTCAACTGTGTAAGTGAATGTCTTACCAAGATCATCTTTGTTGAACAAGAGTTTTTCAAACTTGATGTGACCATCTTTATCGTTGGTTACTGTTTGAAGAACCTTGTTGTCTTTGTCTTTCAATACGAAGCTGAACTCACCTGCAGTCAACTCACGTCCTTCAAGTCGTTTAGTATAGTTGAACTCGAGTGGAACTGGAACGTTGTTTTCACGTGTTTGAGTTGGTTTTTCAGGAGTTGTAACTTTCTTATTGAATGGGTTGTATTGGTGAATTGTTTGGTTGGCTGTATTTTCAATATCTACACCGTCGTTAGAATCAATATCTTTAACAACAGCTGGAATATCAAATTTATAGTAACGACCAAACTCAAATTTAGTTGTATCGATGACTGGAGTAGCATCTGTTGCGCTAATAGCTTTAGTCAAGCTTGCTTTAGATGTACCGTAGAGAACACCGTTTTCAACCTTGATATCGAACTTGTCAGTAACATCTGCACCAGTGATACCATCGTAAACCTTGATATCAGCAGCGTTGATGTCAAGTTTATCTTCTTCGTAGTTATCAGTGATACCAACAGTTTGAAGATTGCTTTCTGCTGTGAAGTCACGAGTATCAAGCCATACTTGATAGTAGATCTTTTGACCACGTTTGAGGGTCTTACCATTCAAGTTTTGGATTTCAACTTTATCAGCTGAATCGTCGTCATCAGCAAGTTTGTTACCAATGATGTCGAAGCTTGGTTCTGAAACAACGTATTTCTCTGGTTTGAAGTTAGGAGTTACGTTGTTATCGAAGACACGATCGTCACCACCATAAGCATCTCCACCTACTGTAGCGTAAGAGATAACTGTTGACAATTGATCTCCTACTGAAGGTTGGATAACTTGAACAGTAACATTGACTTTCATGTTATCGTAAGTAACAGTTGTATCAGTTCCTTTAACTTCTTCTACCGTGTAGTTGAATGTCTTACCAAGATCTGCTTTACCGTAGTTGATAGTAGAGAATTTAACTTTACCTTCGGCATCATTCTTAACAGTTTCAAGAACATTACCTTTTTCATCTTTCAATTCAAAAGTAAATTCTTTGTCTTGCAACTTACGTCCGTTAAGTGTCTTACCAAAGATCAACTCGATAGCAGTTGGAACGTTGTTAACACGTTTTTCAGTTGGTTTGTTTGGTTTTTCAACTGTCTTAGTAGTTGGGTTGTAGTAGTTTACAACTTGAGCTGCTGTATTTTCAATTTCAGCACCATCGTAAGCACCGTCAGTGACCTTAGCTGGGATGACAAACTTGTAGTAACGTCCAAATTCGAACTTAGTAGTATCGATAATTTGAGTGTTTTCTGCATCGCCAAGTGACTTAGTGAAGCCAGGTTTAAGGTTAGCAGTAATCACACCGTTAGCGATAGAGATGTCAAACTTGTCAGTAACATCAGCACCAGTCTTACCATCGTAAGCCTTGATATCAGCTACCTTAACATCCAATTTAGCTTCATCATAATCATCAGTGATACCAACAGTTTGGATATTATCCTTGTTGTTTGCATCAAATTTAGTTGTATCAAGCCATACTTGGTAGTTAATAGTGTCGCCACGTTTAACAGCTTTAGTATTGATGTTTTCTGCTTCGTTGTTATCAGCTTTATCAGCGTATGGGTTCGCATTTGTTTCTGCGTACTTATCTGTCAACTCTGCATCATCATCAAGAAGCTTAGTACCAGTGATATCAAACTTACCGTTACCATCGCTAAGAACGTATTTCTCTGGTTGGAACTTAGGTTCTTCTGGCGGAGTTACAGTATTGTTGAACTCTTTATCTGCTGGGTCTGTCACATTAGTGATAAGAGCCTTAGCAGTACCATCATGACGAACTTCAACTGTTACAACAGCTTTCATTGTGTCGTATGTAACGGTTGAGTCAGTTCCTTTAACCTCTTCTACTGTATACTTGTAAGTGCCTTCTTGACCCTTCTTATACTCAATAGCTGAGAATTTAACGTTACCTGAAGCATCATTCTTCACGCTTTCAACGACTTCGCCTGCTTCATTCTTCAACTCGAATGTGAATTCGCCTGCTTTAAGTTCACGACCTTCAAGTTTCTTAGTGAAGTTGAACTCTACTGAAACTGGAACGCTGTTAACACGTTTTTCAGTTGGTTTGTTTGGTTTTTCAACTTTCTTAGTTGTTGGGTTGTAGTAGTTTACTACTTGAGCCGCAGTATTTTCGATATCTACTCCACCTGCAACATCAGCTTTAACTGTTGCTGGGATATCAAATTTATAGTAGCGACCAAACTCGAATTTAGTTGTGTCGATGATTTGAGTGTTTTCCGCATCGCCAAGTGACTTAGTGAAGCCTGCTTTAAGGTTAGCTGTGATTACACCATTTTCGATTGAGATATCGAATTTATCTGTAACATCAGCACCAGAAACTGAATCGTAAGCCTTGATAGCTGATGCATCCACATCCAACTTAGTTTCATCGAAGTCATCTGTGATACCAACAGTTTGGATATTATCCTTGTTGTTTGCATCAAATTTAGTTGTGTCAAGCCATACTTGATAGTAGATAGTTTGACCACGTTTAACAGACTTAGTATTCAAGTTTTCAGCTTCGTTGTTTGAAGCATCGTCCGCATATGGGTTCGCATTTGTATCTGCGTACTTGTCTGCCAACTCTTTATCATCATCAACAAGTTTTGTACCTGTTACGTCGAACTTAGCTTCTCCAACTACGTATTTCTCTGGTTGGAACTTAGGCTCTTCTGGAGGTGTGACACGGTTGTTAAATTCTTTATCCGCAATGTCGCCAACAGTCGCGATAAGAACTTTGGCTGTTCCATCGTGTTTCACTGTAACTGTTACATTCGCTTTCATTGTGTCGTATGTAACGGTTGCGTCTGTTCCTTTAACTTCTTCTACTGTGTAGTTGTGTACGCCTTCTTGGCCTTTCTTGAATTCAAGAGCTTTGAACTTAACGTTACCAGCCGCATCATTGCTTACAGTTTCAAGAGTATTACCTTCTGAATCTTTAAGTACGAAGCTGAATTCGTTAGCTTTAAGCTCACGACCTTCCAAACGTTTAGTGAAGTTGAATTCTACTTCAACTGGAACGTTGTTAACACGTTTTTCAGTTGGTTTGCTTGGTTTTTCAACTTTCTTAGTTGTTGGGTTGTAGTAGTTTACAACTTGAGCCGCAGTATTTTCGATATCTACACCGCCAGGTACATCAGCTTTCACTGTTGTTGGGATGTCGAACTTGTAGTAACGTCCAAAGGCGAATTTAGTTGTGTCGATAACTTGTGTGTTTTCTGCATCGCCAAGTGACTTAGTGAAGCCTGCTTTAAGAGTTGCAGTGATCACTCCACCTTCAACTGTGATATCGAATTTATCTGTTACTTCTGCGCCTGTTACTGAATCGTAAGCTTTGATCTTAGTAGCATCAAGGTCCAATTTAGCTTCATCGTAGTCATCTGAGATTCCTACTGATTGGATGTTGTCCTTGTTAGCTGCGTCAAATTTAGTTGTATCCAACCAAACTTGGTAAACCAACTTGTCGCCACGTTTAACAGTCTTAGTATTCAAGTTTTCTTTTTCGTTGTTTGAAGCATCGTCAGCGTATGGGTTCGCATTGGTATCTGCGTACTTGTCTGCCAATTCTTTATCATCATCAACGAGCTTGTCACCAGTGATATCGAATTTCTCTTCAGAAACAACATATTTCTCTGGTTGGAACTTAGGCTCTTCTGGAGGTGTTACACGGTTGTTAAATTCTTTATCCGCAATGTCGCCTACAGTTGCGATAAGAACTTTAGCTGTTCCATCGTGTTTAACTGTAACTGTTACATTCGCTTTCATTGTATCGTATGTAACGGTTGCGTCTGAGCCTTTAACTTCTTCTACTGTGTAGTTGTGTACGCCTTCTTGGCCTTTCTTGAACTCAAGTTTAGAGAACTTAACGTTACCTGAAGCATCGTTGCTTACAGTTTCAAGAGTCTTACCTTCTGAATCTTTAAGAACGAAGCTGAATTCGTTAGCTTTAAGTTCACGACCTTCCAAACGTTTAGTGAAGTTGAATTCCACTTCAACTGGAACGTTGTTAACACGTTTTTCAGTTGGTTTTTCTGGTTTTTCAACTTTCTTAGTTGTTGGGTTGTAGTAGTTTACTACTTGAGCCGCAGTATT
>NZ_JVGR01000013.1:0-4652 GCF_001073005.1 Streptococcus sp. 449_SSPC | reverse complement strand
AACGGTAAAACCAGGCGATCAACCAAATGCCAAAGACTCTATTGGCAACGTTGGTGATCTACCAGAAGGCACTAAGTTCGAGTACAAGACACCGGTAGACACAACAACACCAGGCGAAAAAGATGCGACAGTAATTGTGACATACCCTGATGGCTCTAAAGATGAAGTTCCAGTTAAGGTAATCGTCAAAGATCCACGTACGGATGCGGATAAGAACACTCCTGTAGCCAAAGATCAAACGGTAAAACCAGGCGATCAACCAAATGCCAAAGACTCTATTGGCAACGTTGGTGATCTTCCAAGTGGTACGAAGTTTGAATTCAAGACTCCAGTGGATACAACAACACCGGGCGATAAAGGAACAACAGTTGTAGTGACCTACCCAGATGGTTCAATCGATGAAGTCCCTGTAACAGTTAAAGTGGTTGATCCACGTACAGACGCCGATAAGAACACACCAACACCTAAGGACCAAACGGTTAATGTTGGTGAAACACCAAAAGCACAAGATTCAATCGGCAATGTTGGTGATCTTCCAGAAGGAACTAAGTTCGAATTCAAGACACCAGTGGATACAACAACACCGGGCGATAAAGGAACAACTGTCGTTGTGACTTATCCAGATGGTTCAATTGATGAAGTTCCAGTCACTATCAAGGTTGTAGATCCTCGTACAGACGCAGACAAGAACACACCAACACCTAAGGATCAAACGGTTAACGTTGGTGAAACACCAGATGCTAAGGACTCAATTGGCAATGTTGGTGATCTTCCAGAAGGAACTAAGTTCGAATTCAAGACACCAGTGGATACAACAACACCAGGTGAAAAATCATCGACAGTCGTTGTGACTTACCCAGACGGTTCTAAGGACGAAGTTCCAGTTAAGGTAATCGTCAAAGATCCACGCACAGATGCCGATAAGAACACTCCTGTAGCCAAAGATCAAACGGTTAAACCAGGCGATCAACCAAACGCTAAGGATTCCATTGGCAACGTTGGTGACCTTCCAGAAGGCACTAAGTTTGAGTACAAGACACCTGTTGACACAACAACAGAAGGCGAAAAAGATGCAACAGTCGTTGTGACATACCCAGACGGTTCTAAAGACGAAGTACCAGTTAAGGTAACTGTTAAAGATCCACGTACGGATGCCGATAAGAACACTCCTGTAGCCAAAGATCAAACGGTTAAACCAGGCGACCAACCAAATGCCAAGGATTCCATTGGCAACGTTGGTGACCTTCCAGAAGGTACTAAGTTCGAGTACAAGACACCTGTTGACACAACAACAGAAGGCGACAAAGACGCAACAGTTGTTGTCACATACCCAGACGGTTCTAAAGACGAAGTTCCAGTTAAGGTAATCGTCAAAGATCCACGCACAGATGCAGATAAGAACGATCCAACTGCGAAAGATCAAACGGTAAAACCAGGCGATCAACCAAACGCTAAGGATTCAATTGGCAACGTTGGTGACCTTCCAGAAGGCACTAAGTTCGAATACAAGACACCAGTTGACACAACAACAGAAGGCGAAAAAGACGCTACAGTTATCGTCACATACCCAGATGGTTCTAAGGACGAAGTTCCAGTTAAGGTTATTGTCAAAGATCCACGTACAGATGCCGATAAGAATACACCTGTAGCCAAAGATCAAACGGTTAAACCAGGTGATCAACCAAATGCTAAGGATTCAATTGGCAACGTTGGTGATCTTCCAGAAGGTACTAAGTTCGAATACAAGACACCTGTTGACACAACAACAGAAGGCGAAAAAGACGCAACAGTTGTTGTCACTTACCCAGACGGTTCTAAAGACGAAGTTCCAGTTAAGGTTATCGTTAAAGATCCACGTACGGATGCGGATAAGAACACTCCTGTAGCTAAAGATCAAACGGTAAAACCAGGCGACCAACCAAATGCCAAGGATTCCATCGGTAATGTTGGTGATCTTCCAGAAGGCACTAAGTTCGAGTACAAGACACCTGTTGACACAACAACTGAAGGTGACAAAGATGCTACAGTTATCGTCACTTACCCAGACGGTTCTAAAGATGAAGTTCCAGTTAAGGTAACAGTCAAAGATCCACGTACAGATGCGGATAAGAACACACCAACTGCGAAAGATCAAACGGTTAAACCAGGCGACCAACCAAATGCCAAGGATTCCATCGGTAATGTCGGTGATCTTCCAGAAGGAACTAAGTTTGAGTACAAGACACCAGTTGATACAACAACTGAAGGTGACAAAGACGCTGTAGTCATTGTCACTTACCCAGATGGCTCTAAAGATGAAGTTCCAGTTAAGGTAATCGTTAAAGACCCACGTACGGATGCGGATAAGAATACACCTGTGGCTAAAGATCAAACGGTTAAACCAGGTGATCAACCAAATGCCAAGGATTCCATTGGCAACGTTGGTGATCTTCCAGAAGGCACTAAGTTCGAATACAAGACACCTGTTGACACAACAACAGAAGGCGACAAAGATGCGACAGTTATCGTTACTTACCCAGATGGCTCTAAAGACGAAGTTCCAGTTAAGGTAATCGTTAAAGACCCACGTACAGACGCCGATAAGAATACACCAACGGTTGACAATCAAGAAACTCCAGCACCAACAGTGCATAAACCTGCTCCTGCATTAGATACAGTTCATGTCGCCTCAAAAGCAACACCAGCTGCAACTGATACTAAGCAAGCTTTGCCTGAGACAGGTGAAAACACTTCATTATTGGCTACTCTATTGGGTGGTTTGATGACAGTGGCTGGACTTGGTTTGGCAGGAAAACGCAAAAAAGAAGACTAAGATAGTTCATAGGTTAGATCCCTCAACATAGTTAGTTAGGCTATTTCGGTTTTCGAAAAAAGAGACTCATCCCATAAGGGGTGGGTCTCTTTTGTGTCTATTACAAGACAGTTCTTGTTTATATTAAAAAATTAGATAAAAATTCAAAAGGTGAAGAGATTTATTCAAAAAATATTAGTAACTTAGATTATAGAGGAAATTCCCATAAATAGTGATATGCATGAAAATGCTTATATGAAAAGGTTTGATTATTTTCACGAGGATCTAGTTACTAATCATAATTCGTTTTTTATATTGATTAAAAATTAGAGAAAATGCTTGCTTAAAGATTAAAAAAAGGATATGATAGACTTCGGAAGAAGGTTAATAAATGTATAGAGTGCGTGTTTTTTCAATAACGTCTTCGTTTTTTTGACGTGCCTTGGGGTACAAGGATTAACATATAGGAAGATTTTGAATGAAACAAGCAAATCATGTTTTTGAAAAAGTGACAAAATACGCCATTCGTAAATTGTCAGTAGGTGTAGGGCCAGTTGCTATCGGGACATTCTTGTTAGCAGGTGGTCTTTTCGTGTCTAAACCAGTTTCGGCAGACCAGGTTACTTCGGATGCATCGGTACACATGGCCTATGTCACAGAAAATGAATTAACAGCTGAAGAGCAGAAGCAAGTGGTACATGCTATTCCTAAGGAATATCAAAATGAGGACACTTTTTATCTGGTTTATAAACGTAAGGGAGACAGTCAAGCTACTCTTCCTCAGACAGGAAGCTCTGACTGGGCAGCGACAGGTTTGGGATTGGCAACAGCGACTATGGCTGTGTTGCTATTTTCAAAAAAACATCGTAAAAAAATTATTGGCTTGGTCTTGATTGGGGCCGCAGGGCAAAGTCTCCTTGTGCCGATAGAGGTTCTTGCCTTGCAAAACAAGGAGTTGCAGGCCTATAATCAAACTCTTGCGGTTTCAAATAAAGAAGATTTGGCTAAGGGTGTTATTGCCATTGATGGTTATGAGTATGTGGGTTATCTGCGTTACTCTGCTAAGCCGGAGCTTGAACAACCTTTGGAGAATACTTTGCAAGGGCTTGAGTCTTCAATAAAAGAAGATAATACAGTTAGTCAGGGGACAGCTGATAGGGATAGTAAGGGAATCAGTTGGAAAAAAGGAACACAGGAGCCGGGTCATGAAGGCGAGGCAGCTGTTCAACCTGCTAACCCAGAGTACACTGGACCAATTAGCGCTAAAGGTACGCAAGAATCAGGTCATGAAGGCGAGGCAGCTGTTCAACCTGCAAATCCAGATTACACTGGTCCAATTAGCGCTAAAGGTACGCAAGAATCAGGTCATGAAGGCGAGGCAGCTGTTCAACCTGCAAATCCAGAATATACTGGTCCAATCAGTGCCAATGGTACCCAAGAAGTTGGACACGAAGGCGAAGCGTTGGTTCAACCTGCAAATCCAGAGTACACAGGACCGATTAGTGCCAATGGAACACAAGAAGTAGGTCATGAGGGTGAAGCTTTGGTTCAACCTGTTGCCCCTGAATATACGGGCCCAATCAGTGCTAATGGTACCCAAGAAGTTGGTCATGAAGGTGAAGCCCTTGTTCAACCTGCCGCTCCAGAGTATACCGGCCCAATCAGTGCTAATGGCACGCAAGAAGTTGGTCATGAAGGTGAGGCAGCTGTTCAACCCGCTAATCCAGAGTACACAGGTTCAATCAGTAGCGATACTACAAGTGCTAACGGTACCCAAGAAGTTGGTCACGAGGGTGAAGCATGGGTCCAACCGGCTAATCCAGAGTACACTGGACCGATCAGTGCTAACGGTACCCAAGAA
>NZ_JVGR01000012.1:0-13989 GCF_001073005.1 Streptococcus sp. 449_SSPC | reverse complement strand
TTGAAATACTTGTTGAAGCACTTGTGCTTTCAGAGGCACTCAAGGATGCTGATGTAGAAGCTGACTCGGATACTGAAACGCTTGATGAAGCAGTTTCTGAGGCAGATGCACTTGCTGAGGCTGACGCAGAGACTGAGTTTGAGACAGACTGTAATTCTGAGACTGAGGCACTTGTTGATGCAGACTCGGAAATTGAGGTACTTACAGAAGTTGACTCTGAGGCTAATGCTGAAGCGGACGCAGACAATGACTCAGATACACTTGTTGAGGCTGATAGACTTGCTGAGGTACTCAACGAAGTTGAAATACTTGTTGAAGCACTTGTGCTCTCAGAGGCACTCAAGGATGCTGATGTAAAAGCTGACTCAAATGCGCTGACTGATTCCGACACAGATTCAGAAACTGATGTGCTAACGGATTCTGATACAGACGCACTTGTTGATGCAGACTCGGAATTAGAGACTGATTGTGATTCTGAGATTGAAGCACTTACTGACGCTGACTCGGAGTTTGAGACAGACTGTGATTCAGACACCGATGCACTCTCTGAGGCTGACTCGGAATTAGAAACTGATTGTGATCCTGAAAGAGATGTACTCAATGACGCCGACTCACTCAATGATGCTGAGTTAGATGTCGAAAGCGACTCACTAGCTGAAATGAAGCTTGAAGCTGAGTTCGAAATAGATTCAACAGTTGAAATAATCGCAGAAATTGAAGCACTAAAGGCTTGAGACTGGCTTTCAAATGCAGAAGCACCCAATGAGCTTGACGTACTCAATGATTCTGACTCTGAAGTCGAGATTGAGGAACTTGTGCTCTGTGATTCACTCAATGATGCAGACTCACTAACTGAAATTGAAGTACTTACTGACGCTGATTCTGAGTTTGAAGCAGACTGTGATTCTGAAACTGATGCACTCTCTGACGCTGATTCTGAGTTTGACACTGACTGCGACTCAGAAACTGATGCACTTTCTGAAGCGGATTCAGAATTTGATACAGACTGCGACTCAGAAATTGACGCACTTAATGAAGCGGATTCAGAATTTGATACAGACTGCGACTCAGAAATTGACGCACTTAATGAAGCTGATTCGGAATTTGATACAGATTGTGATTCTGAGACAGACGCACTTGTTGATGCAGACTCTGAGTTAGACACTGATTGTGATTCTGAAACTGATTCACTTACTAACGCTGATTCTGAAGTTGAAGCAGATTGTGATTCAGAAATTGACGCACTCTCTGAAGCGGATTCTGAGTTAGACACTGATTGTGATTCTGAAACTGAGGCACTTTCTGACGCTGACTCGGAAGTTGAAGCGGATTGTGATTCTGAAACTGACGCACTCTCTGATGCTGACTCTGAGTTTGAAACAGACTGTGATTCTGAAACTGAGGCACTCTCTGAAGCGGATTCTGAGTTAGACACTGATTGTGATTCTGAAATGGATTCACTTACTGACGCTGACTCTGAAGTCGAAGCAGACTGTGATTCTGAAACTGAGGCACTCTCTGACGCTGACTCTGAGTTTGACACTGATTGTGATTCAGAAACTGACGCACTTACAGATGCTGATTCTGAGTTAGACACTGACTGTGATTCGCTTACTGATGCACTTTCTGACGCTGATTCTGAGTTTGACACTGATTGTGATTCGCTTACTGACGCACTTACCGATGTTGATTCTGAGTTAGACACTGACTGTGATTCGCTTACTGATGCACTTTCTGAAGCTGATTCTGAGTTAGACACTGATTGTGATTCTGAAATTGAGGCACTTACAGACGCTGACTCGGAAGTTGAAGCGGACTGTGACTCAGATACTGACGCACTTTCTGACACTGATTCTGAATTTGATACAGACTGTGATTCTGAGATTGATGCACTTGTTGATGCAGACTCGGAATTAGATACTGATTGTGATTCTGAAACTGATTCACTTACTGAGGCTGACTCTGAATTAGAGACTGACTGTGATTCTGAAACTGATGCACTCTCTGATGCTGATTCTGAGTTAGACACTGATTGTGATTCTGAGACAGAAGCACTTTCTGAAGCTGATTCTGAATTAGATACAGACTGTGATTCTGAGATTGATTCACTTACAGACGTTGATTCTGAATTAGATACAGACTGTAATTCTGAGACAGATGCACTTGTTGATGCTGATTCTGAGTTTGATTCAGACTGTGATTCAGAAACTGACGCACTTTCTGACGCTGACTCTGACGTTGAAACAGACTGTGACTCAGACACTGACGTACTTTCTGAAGCGGATTCGGAATTAGATACAGACTGTGATTCAGAAATTGACGCACTTACCGATGCTGACTCTGAGTTCGATTCAGACTGTGATGTCGACGTTGATTCACTTACTGATGCTGATTCGGAGTTTGAAACAGACTGTGATTCTGAGATTGAAGCACTTACTGAGGCACTTTCAGAGTTAGAAACGGATTGTGATTCTGAAATAGATTCACTTACTGACGCTGACTCGGAAGTTGAAGCGGACTGTGATTCAGACACTGTTGCACTCTCTGATGCTGATTCGGAATTTGAGACAGACTGTGATGCCGATGTTGATTCACTTACTGACGCTGACTCTGAGGTTGAAACAGACTGTGATTCTGAAACTGAGGCACTTTCTGAAGCTGATTCTGAGTTTGACACGGATTGTGATTCTGAAATTGACGCACTTACTGAAGTAGACTCTGAAGTTGAAACGGATTGTGATTCAGACACTGACGCACTCTCTGAAGCTGACTCTGAGGTTGATTCAGACTGTGATGTCGACGTTGATTCACTCTCTGAGGCTGAAACTGAGTTTGAGACAGACTGTGATTCTGAAATTGATTCACTTACAGATGCTGAACCGGAGTTCGATTCAGACTGTGATGTCGACGTTGATTCACTCTCTGAAGCTGACTCTGAGGTTGAAACTGATTGCGACTCAGACACAGATGCACTTTCTGAAGCGGATTCTGAGTTTGAGACAGACTGTGATTCTGATACTGATCCACTTACTGAGGCACTTTCAGAGTTAGAAACTGATTGTGATGCTGAAATTGACTCACTTACTGACGCTGACTCTGAGGTTGAAACAGACTGTGACTCAGACACTGACGTACTTTCTGAGGCTGATTCTGAATTTGATACAGACTGTGATTCTGATACTGATCCACTTACTGAGGCTGACTCAGAATTTGAGACTGATTGTGATTCTGACACAGACAACTTTGTTGAAACGGACTCACTTAATGAACTCGAAACACTCTCAGATTTCACGGCACTCAAAGATGCACTCGCTGATGCTGATTCACTTTGTGAAACGCTCGTCTTCAAGGAATCACTCAAGGAGCTTGAAACGCTCTCTGATTTCACGGTACTCAAAGATGCACTCGTTGAAGCGGATTCACTTTGTGAAACGCTCGTCTTCAAGGAATCACTCAAGGAACTTGAAACGCTCGCCGATTTTACGGTACTCAAAGACGCACTTGTTGAAGCGGATTCACTTTGTGAGAGACTTGTCTTCAAGGACTCACTCAAGGAACTTGAAACGCTCGCCGATTTCACGGTACTCAAAGACGCACTTGTTGATGCAGATTCACTTTGTGAAAGACTTGTCTTCAAGGAATCACTCAAGGAACTTGAGATACTCGCTGATTTCACAGTACTCAAAGACGCACTCGCTGATGCTGATTCACTTTGCGAAACGCTCGTCTTCAAGGACTCACTCAAGGAACTTGAGACACTCGCTGATTTCTCGGTACTTAAAGACGCACTTGTTGAAGCGGATTCACTTTGTGAGAGACTTGTCTTCAAGGACTCACTCAAAGAACTTGAGACACTCGCTGATTTCACGGTACTCAAAGACGCACTTGTTGAAGCAGATTGACTTTGTGAAACGCTTGTCTTCAAGGACTCACTTAAGGAACTTGAGATACTCGCTGATTTCACAGTACTCAAAGATACACTTGTTGAAGCGGATTCACTTTGCGATTGGCTTGTCTTCAAGGACTCACTCAAGGAGTTTGAAACGCTCGCTGACTTCACAGTACTCAAAGACGCACTTGTTGAAGCAGATTGACTTCGAGATTGACTTGTCTTCAAGGACTCACTCAAGGAACTTGAAACGCTCGCCGATTTCACGGTACTCAAAGATGCACTCGTTGAAGCGGATTGACTTCGAGATTGGCTTGTCTTCAAAGATTCACTCAAAGAACTCGAGACACTTTTTGAGGCTACCGTGCTCAATGAAAGGCTGGTCGATGCAGATTGCTTAACAGACTCACTTCGACTTTGAGAAATCGATTCCTGCTTAGACTGACTGACACTTTGCGACACTGACTGGCTGTAATCACTATCCGACAATTTCACCGTCACAACATTCGTCGTACTATCTTTATAAGTAATCGTTACCGTACCATCACTATTAACCGTATAAGACTTAATACGGTTGGCGACCTCTGGATTCAAGGCAGACACTGTCGCAATAATCTTACTCTTATCTGCGTCTGTTAGGGCAGTCAGGCTGGTCACCTGAATAGTGCTTGTCGGTGCCACACCCGGTGTACGATCTGACAAGCGACCCTGAGTAATACGAATCTCACCCAAACCATTTGGACGGTTCATATTTGACGCATTGTCAATAGCAGCAACATTACGTTGCCATGTGTTTCGGAAAGAATGATAAAGGTCATCCTTCAAATGAATGGTCGTTGTGATGGTTGCAGGATTATCAGTCGTAGCTGTAATATCTCCCGTAATCGGTGCAATATTACCAGTTCCGTACTGGCTACTACCAAAGAAATTGCCGTTCAAGGCATTGTCATTCAAATCGGCTCTTGCAACAACTTTCATTTCTTTAAGCTTGCCACTGTCATCTGTAGCTGTGAAAGTCAAAACAGCATCATCACCAGCATAGAGGGTATAGTTTTTCCCACCACCTTCGAGAGGCGTAGACTTAGGTTCCACACCATCGACAGTCAACTTGGCCGTCACTTCAGGACGCGTTCCGTCCGTTACAGCCACCGAATTACTGGCATCTGAATACACCGCATAATCACCATACATGATGCGAGCTTTGGCTGTTACACCACCCGTTTGTAACTTAACAGTCGGCGTCACAATCGCTTGACCCGAAGCATCTGCCACTGCTGTTCCCACTTCGTCGTCATTATTGTATAGAACGACTGTGGAACCTGGCTCAGCTCCCGTCACCGTTACAGGCGTCTGTGTGTAAGCCTTGTCCAATAATCTCGTTTCAACAGTTGGTGCTGCAAGTCGCTTCACCGGAGCCGTCACATCATTTGTGGTGTTATCTTTATAAGTAATGGTCACCACACCAGATGATGAAACCGAATAAGATTTAAAGTCCTTTGAAGTGGCAATATTTGGGTTAGCAGTCTTAAATGCTTCCCAAACCTTATCTTTTTCAGCCTGAGCGAGACTACTTGTGTCATTAACAAAGGTACTCGTTGTCACCGCCGTAATCGGATTACGAATACCATCATTTTGTGGCAAAACCTGAATACGAAGCGTACGTGTCACTGACTGCTTAGCCGTATTAGTCACTACAAAAGAAACATTATAAATTTTCCCAGGCGTTACGACCTCTGTCTGCCCAACAGTCCCCACAATATTAAAGGCCACTGCACTATTTTTCAATGCAGAGGTCTGAGGCACGTTGATCCCATTCACACGATCACTACCAGAAGCGTAGCCAATGCTTTTAATACTATTTCGTGTAGGAATAGTTTCAACAACATTATAAGCCTGATTGATGTAGTCAGAGTTGTAAACAGAAATCAAGGCATTGTTAGCCGAACCTAAATTATACTGAGGTGCACGGAGGTTACTATTAGCATCAATTCGAGAACCATTACGAGGATCACGTTGACCAGATGTCGCACGAAGAACCGCATTGGCAAGACTATTTCTAGCCTGACGAGCCTGAGCAATCGTAGGTGCCACATCACTGTCACGATCAGCCAGGCTGACACGAATAGCATCCAAAGCTTTATCTCCCTTGAGAATAGCAACGTCCGTATTTGGCAAATCGACAGCTTGAGCTTTATAGGTATAAATGTCTAAGGCTAAATCTTTGAGTCGCTTTTCTTGCTCTAAACGCTCAGCATCAGCCACAACTGACGCAGCTAGCAGACCAGTCGCCGTATCTGACAATTGGCGATTCGTTTGAACTTCGGATGTCAAGGAAGCGTTCAACAAGGTTGATTCCGAGCTGACAAGAGTCATCCCCACTTTAGAGTCGCTACTACTATCACTCTTGCTAACTGACTGAACAGAGGCACTTGCGCTTTGCTCTGAAGTTTTTCCAAGCGTACTCTCAGACTGACTGTGAGCAGAAGAATCCGTCTGACTTACTGATTCCGATTTAGAAGCTAATGAAGCTGACAATGAAACTGAAAGCGAGGCACTCAATGACAAGGATGTCGATTTAGAAGCTAATTCAGAAGCAGACACCGATTGGCTGAGTGATAAAGACTCACTCAAAGAAGCCTCCAAAGTCTGTCTTGACGCAGTTTCAGATGACGCTTGACTATTTACTTGGCTATCTTGAACACTGGACACAGACTCCGTGTTTCCAAGAACAACGGAATCAGATGCAGCTAAGAGATCAGTCTTAGCTCCTGCTTCACTTTCCAAAATCGGCTGATCAGTCATTTCATCCGCATGAGCCACATGAGTCGCAACAGAGCCACCAAGCAAGGCCCCAGTTGCAAGCACTCCCTTAAGCACTGTCTGACCTGAAAAAGCAGGTGCATCCACCTCTACCTGCTGGGAAGCAACAGACGGTGTATCCACACCCCCTCTAAGCACCTTGAAAAGACCAAAATTCGACGTCGCCGCGCGAAGCCAGTGCTTCCCTGACTTAACCAATTTAAACCGTGTCACACGATCGGTTTCACGATATTGACCTTCATTCCTTCTAAAAAACATATATACTCCATTTATTTTTGATTAAAACACTCCTTTCAATTTTATCATAAAATTAAGCAAAAAATCTCATTTCAAGATTGCTTTCTAGCGATTAATCCTTTCTTTCATTTCCCTAAAAATACGATAATAATGCTAACCCTAAGACTTATTAAAACTATTTGTATTTTTAAAATATCAGACTAAAAAAATCCCCTACCAATTAGGAAATCTCTCTAATCGATAGGGGATATTTGATTGTCTAGCTAGAAGATAATGATTAAACTTACTAGGATTTAGAAGTCTTCACTTTCTTCTTCATCTTTCTTACGTTTGGCAAGAAATCCAAGACCAGTTGCAGTTGCCAAAGCACCCAAGGCCATACCTAATGATGAGTTTTCCTCACCAGTCTTAGGAAGCGCTTGGCTACCACGTTTGTGCTTAGGATCCTTCACTTCAGAAGTTGATTCTGATGCACTCATTGAGGCTGAAAGACTTGCTGATGTACTCAATGACGTTGAGATACTTGTTGAACTTGTGCTTTCAGAGGCACTTAAGAATGCCGATGTAGAGGCTGACTCTGATACTGAAACTGAAGCGGATGTGCTTACTGACTCAGATGCACTTGCTGATTCTGATGCAGAGACTGAAGCGGATGTGCTTGCTGATTCTGACGCAGAGACTGAAGCGGATGTGCTTGCTGAAGCCGACTCAGATGCTGAAGCGGATGCACTTGCTGACTCTGAGGCAGAGACTGAAGCGGATGTGCTTGCTGACTCAGAGGCGCTTGCTGATTCTGACGCTGAGACTGAAGCGGATGTGCTTGCTGATTCTGATGCAGATGCTGAAGCTGATGTGCTTGCTGATTCTGATGCAGATGCTGACTCAGATGCGCTTGATGATTCTGATGCAGATGCTGAAGCGGATGTGCTTGCTGATTCTGACGCAGATGCTGAGGCTGAGGCACTTGCTGACTCAGATGCAGATACTGAAGCGGAGGTGCTTGCTGATTCTGATACAGATACTGAAGCGGAGGTGCTTGCTGATTCTGAGGCAGATACTGAAGCTGACACACTTGCTGACTCAGAGGTAGAGACTGAAGCGGATGTGCTTGATGATTCTGACGCAGAGGCTGAAGCCGATGTGCTTGATGATTCTGACGCAGAGACTGATGCAGATGTGCTTGATGATTCTGACGCAGAGGCTGAAGCTGAGGCACTTGCTGATTCTGACGCAGAGACTGAAGCGGAGGTGCTTGATGATTCTGACGCAGAGGCTGAAGCTGAGGCGCTTGCTGATTCTGACGCAGAGGCTGAAGCTGACTCAGATGCAGATACCGAAGCGGATGCACTCGCTGATTCTGACGCAGAGACTGAAGCGGATGTGCTTGATGATTCTGACGCAGAGGCTGAAGCTGACGCACTTGATGATTCTGACGCAGAGACTGATGCGGATGTGCTTGATGATTCTGACGCAGATGCTGAAGCTGACGCACTTGATGATTCTGACGCACTTGATGATTCTGAGGCAGAGACTGATGCGGATGTGCTTGATGATTCTGACGCAGATGCTGAAGCTGACGCACTTGATGATTCTGACGCAGAGACTGATGCGGATGTACTTGCTGATTCTGACGCAGAGACTGATGCAGATGTGCTTGATGATTCTGACGCAGAGACTGAGTTTGAAACAGACTGTGATTCTGAGACAGAGGCACTTGTTGATGCAGACTCGGAATTTGAAACTGATTGTGATTCACTGATTGAAGCACTTACAGATGTACTTTCAGAATTAGATACTGATTGTGAGCCTGAAACAGATGCACTCAATGATGCCGACTCACTCAATGATGCTGAGTTAGATGTCGAAATAGATTCACTTGTTGAAATGAAACTAGAAGCCGAGTTCGAAATTGACTCAACAGTTGAAATAATCGCAGAAATTGAAGCACTGAAGGCTTGAGACTGGCTTTCAAATGCAGAAGCACTCAATGAGCTTGACGTACTCAATGATTCTGACTCTGAAGTCGAGATTGAGGCACTTGTTCTCTGTGATTCACTCAATGATGAAGACTCACTTACTGAAATGGATTCACTTACTGACACTGACTCTGAAGTCGAAGCAGACTGTGATTCAGACACTGATGCACTCTCTGACGCTGATTCTGAGTTAGACACTGATTGTGATTCTGAAACTGACGCACTTTCTGACGCTGACTCTGAGTTAGACACTGATTGTGATTCTGAAACTGACGCACTTTCTGATGCTGATTCTGAGTTAGACACTGACTGTGATTCTGAAATTGACGCACTTACCGATGCTGACTCTGACGTTGAAACTGATTGTGATTCAGAAACTGATGCACTTACTGACACTGACTCTGAAGTCGAAGCAGACTGTGATTCAGACACTGATGCACTCTCTGACGCTGATTCTGAGTTAGACACTGATTGTGATTCTGATACAGAAGCACTTTCTGAAGCAGACTCTGAATTAGACACGGATTGTGATTCTGAGACTGATTCACTTTCTGACGCTGACTCTGAGTTAGACACGGATTGTGATTCTGAAACTGATTCACTTACTGATGCTGACTCTGAGTTTGAAGCAGATTGTGATTCAGAAACTGACGCACTTTCTGATGCTGATGCTGAGTTTGAAGCAGACTGTGATTCAGAAACTGACGCACTCTCTGACGCTGATTCTGAGTTTGATTCAGACTGTGATTCTGATACAGAAGCACTCTCTGATGCTGATGCAGAATTAGACACTGATTGTGATTCGCTTACTGACGCACTTACTGACGCTGACTCTGAGTTTGATTCAGACTGTGATGTTGACGTTGAGGCACTCTCTGACGCTGACTCTGAATTAGACACTGACTGTGATTCTGAAACTGATTCGCTTACAGAGGCTGACTCATAATTTGAGACTGATTGCGATGCCGAAGTTGACGCACTTACTGACGCTGAAATTGAGTTCGACTCAGACTGAGATGTTGACGTTGAGGCACTCTCTGAAGCAGAGACTGAATTTGACTCCAACTGTGATGCGCTCACTGAAGCACTTGTTGAGGCACTTTCAAGAAGACTTTCTGAGATACTCTCTGAAAGAGAGGCTGATGCTTCCTCTGATTGAGAAAGAGAAGATGAAACAACCTCTGACTCAGATGCTGAAACCGATGCAGATTCTACCTTACTTGTTGATACAGATTCTGACTCTACTGTTGAAGCACTTTCTACGAGGCTTTGAGAAGTACTTAGAGATGCACTCGTTGTATCAGCTTCAGATTCAGACTCGATAACCTGACTACCATTAAAGAAGTTAACGGCAATCGTATCAGTCTTACCTGCATAAGGCGAGAAGGTGAAGGATGTATCATCACCAGTGATTTTAGCAGTCCAAGTCGATGTTAAACCATAACTTTTCTTAGCCTGAGTACCATTCATTTGGTAACCATTACCCCAAGTAAAGCCATCACCTTGTTTCGTAACTGTTGAAGTATTAGACTTTGGAGTAGCAACTTGATTACCACTCGAATCTGTAATGTAGTTTGTTACATTTGAAGGTGTCCCAAGTCCTTTACCAAGGGTAAACATCGTTTGTGTTGATGTTCCTGTATTATAGATAGAATATCCAGGAGACATTCTTGAAATATTCCCAAGGGTTGATGTTGCAGGATTTACATATGAAACAGTGTAGACAAAATTCAGATTTGTCCCGTCATTTGTCACTTTCAATGTATAGTAAATTGGAACATTATAGTTTGTATCTGTTCCACTTCCTGTATAAACCTTAGTCTCACCAGTCGCTAGGTTAAGATTTGAAGTGATAGCTGGAGTGCCATTCACTGTAGAGTTTCCATTGAATCCAGCATTTGTCAGCTTTGTCATCATGTTATCAACGGCATTACCAAGACGCTCACGCTGTTCTGCGTAAGCCGCGTTTGTTGCTGATGCCGCGATCAATGTTGTTGACTTAGTGACTTCTTCTTGAACTGTTGTAATAGCAGTTTGGATTTCAGCCTTAGCCACTGTGTCTGTTAATTTTGCTTGGTAGTTTTTAGCAATATTAACAAGCAATTCTGCTTCTGAAATGTTTTGATCCAAGACAGTTTTTTCATCCTCTTGGCTTGCAGTTTCTGAAGCAACTGAGCTTGTTGAAGTTGCTGAAGCAGAAGCTGATTCTGAGTTTGAACCACTTGTGCTTTCAGTTTCTGACTGGCTATCAGAAGTTGAGTACTCCTTGCTGAGTGATGCAGATTCTGAAATAGCTTGTGACAATTCAGCAGAAACTGATTGAGAAACAGATTGTGATACTGAAACTGATGCTTCCGTGCTTGCTTGAGCATCTACTGAAGAGCTTGTAGACTCTTGGCTTGTTGATGCTACTGCTGAAGCTTCAGAAACTGGTGCCGCACTCAATACAACTGACTCAGAGTTGACTGCCACATCTTGATTAGCAGTTACTTGGCTTTCCAAAGCTGGAGTTGTCGTTTCTTCCGCTTGGGCTGTATAAGTTGCCACTGCGCCTCCAGCCACTGCTCCCGCTGCTGCAATCCCTTTAAGAAGAGCTTGCCCTGAGAGAAGCGGTGTTTTTTCTTCAACACTTTGCGCTGAAACTGATGGTGCATCTGCCCCACCTTTAACAACCTTGAAGAGTCCAAAGTTGGATGTCGCAGCACGAAGCCATTGCTTACCTGATTTGATCAATTTAAAACGAGTCACGCGATCAGTTTCGCGGTATTCCCCTTCGTTCCTTCTAAAAAACATATCTACTCCATTCTTGTTTTATGTATTAAAACTCACCGATAAATTTTATCATAAAATTCTTGTAAGTTCTAATATAAACTATTATTTCCCTCAAAAAAGATTGCAAACGCTTTATGCTGTATAAATACTGAAAACGCTTGTTTCATAGCATTTTCACCCATCTTACATTTTGCAACATAAAACCTAAAGTTATCTTAAAATTCAACATCTACTTCTTCTACATCTAAGATTTCAGCTTACTAAACTAATCCTCTCCTCTATAATGCTAAGGCTAAATGAGACTTAGACTAACAATTAAGATAGGCTCTCTCATTTTCAAGAACGACAAAAAGACACACCCCATATCGGAATGTGTCTTTTTTAGAACGAAGCTAATCGGCTTATTCTTACTTAAGAGTAGTTAGTTTTTATTAGGACTAATCACTCATAAGTTTTAGGGGTAAGTCGAAGGAATATTATTCCTCAGTTTTTTTGCGTTTTGCCGCAAGAGCCAATCCAGATGCAGTTGCAAGCAATCCAAGAGCTGCTGTAGCTGCTACGTTAGACTCTTCACCAGTGTTTGGCAATTGTGCCATTTCTTGTGCAGGTTTAACTGGAGTAGCTTTAGCTGGAGCTTTAGGAGCTGGATCAACTGGTTTACCTGGAGTTGGTTGTTCAGGTTTACCTGGAGTTGGTGTTACTGGTTTTTCTGGAGTTGTATCGACAAGTTTGTAAACGTAAGTTACATTCTTATCGCCTTCGATTACTTTACCAGTTACTGGGTCAGTTGTAGTCAAGTGACCATCACCATCTACAGAACCTACTGGGTAGTTACCTTGTGGCACCAATTCGTAAACTTTACCATCAGCAGTAACAATTGTCTTAGGACGGTTATCGATTACTGTATCGTAATCTTTACCTACTGGTTGACCAAATTCATCTGTTACTGATTGTTTGATAGTGTTACCATTTTCATCTACATAGTGAACGTAAACATTACCCTTAGGTTGAGCTGGTTGTTCTTTGAGTTTGTAGATGTAAGTAACGTCTTTACGTCCTTCGATAACTTTACCTGTTGTAGCGTCTGATGACTCAAGGTGACCTTGTCCATCAACTTTACCTACAGTGTAGTTACCTGCTGGTACCAATTCGTAAACTTTACCATCAGTTGTTGTGATAGTCTTAGGACGATTGTCTACTACTGTATCGTAGTCTTTATCGACTGGTTGATCTTTTTCATCAACAACTGAAGTCTTGATTGTCTTACCTTCAGTATCTTTATAGTGAACGTAAACGTCACCCTTCACTTCTTTGTAGACGTAAGTGATGATTGAACGTGGTTTATCAACTTTACCTTTAATTGGGTCAGATGATTCAAGGTGTCCATCGCCATCAACTTTACCTACTGGGTAGTCACCTTTCGGTACGATCTTGTATGTCTTACCGTCCGGAGTCTTGATTGTGTTAGGTTTTTCACCTTCCTCAGTTGTGTTATATGGAGTATCATATGGTGAGTTTGGTGTGTCTTGACGAGGTTTCTTGATTTCTTTACCTTTTTCGTCTACGTATGTGATGATTACGTCACCTTCTTTAGGTTTCGTTGGATCTTCTTTAAGTTTGTAGACGTAAGTTACGTTCTTATCGCCTTCGATAACTTTACCTGTTGTAGCGTCATCACCTGTCCAGTGACCTTGTTCGTCGACTTGACCTACTTTGTAGTTACCTGCTGGTACCAATTCGTATGTCTTACCTTGGAATTCGATTTCTTTTGGACGGTTGTCTACTACTGTATCGTAGTCTTTACCTACTGGTTGATCTTTTTCATCTGTTACAGATGCTTTGATTGTGTTACCTTCAGTGTCTACGTAGTGAACATATACATTACCCTTAGGTTGTACTGGTTGTTCTTTAAGTTGGTAAACGTAAGTTACATTCTTATCGCCTTCGATAACTTTACCTGTTGTAGCGTCATCACCTGTCCAGTGACCTTGTTCGTCGACTTGACCTACTTTGTAGTTACCTGCTGGTACCAATTCGTATGTCTTACCTTCGAATTCGATTTCTTTTGGACGGTTGTCTACAACTGTATCGTAGTCTTTACCTACTGGTTGTGCCAATTCATCTGTTACAGATGCTTTAATTGTCTTACCTTCAGTGTCTACATAGTGAACATATACATTACCCTTAGGTTGTGCTGGTTGTTCTTTAAGTTTGTAGACGTAAGTTACGTTCTTGTCGCCTTCGATAACTTTACCTGTTGTAGCGTCATCACCTGTCCAGTGACCTTGTTCGTCG
>NZ_JVGR01000011.1:0-36206 GCF_001073005.1 Streptococcus sp. 449_SSPC | reverse complement strand
GGGGTTAAGACACCGCCTTTTCACGGCGGTAACACGGGTTCGAATCCCGTACGGACTATAAGTACCAGCTAGAGAAAGCTGGTTTTTTTGTGTCCTTTTTGATAAAATAGAGGGGTTGACTGGCCTAGGTCAGACATTTTATACCACTTTAAAATCATAAATAACGAGACCTCGACCCGACGAAAAAAACTTTTGTCTTGTAATGGCTATCAGATGATGATAAGCCCTTGGTCGAGTCGTGGTTTTATTTGAATAAGAAAACAGATAATAAGGAAATGCAATGACATACTATAACGTTGGAAAGATTGTGAATACACAGGGCTTGCAGGGTGAACTTCGTGTTTTGTCTGTAACAGATTTTGCGGATGAGCGTTTTAAGAAGAAGAGTGTCCTAGCCCTTTTTGATGACAAAGATAATTACATCATGGATGTCGAGATTGCGAGTCACCGAAAACATAAAAACTTTGATATCGTTAAGTTCAAAGGGCTTTACCATATCAATGATGTAGAGAAGTACAAAGGTTGTAGCCTCAAGATTGCTGAGGAAAATCTAACAGACCTTGATGACGGTGAATTTTACTACCATGAAATCATTGGCCTTGATGTTTATGAAGGTGATACTTTGATCGGTCAGGTCAAAGAGATTCTCCAACCGGGTGCTAATGATGTTTGGGTAGTGAAACGTAAAGGCAAGAAAGACTTGCTATTGCCATACATCCCACCTGTAGTTCTCGATGTTGATGTCGCTGCTGGTCGTATTGAGGTTGAGCTCATGGAAGGATTAGACGATGAAGATTGATATCTTGACCCTATTTCCAGATATGTTTGCTCCCTTAGAGCATTCCATTGTTGGTAAGGCAAAGGATAAGGGGCTTCTAGAAATCAACTATCACAATTTCCGTGAAAATGCGGAGAAGGCTCGTCATGTAGATGACGAACCTTACGGTGGTGGACAAGGCATGTTGCTTCGTGCCCAGCCAATTTTTGATACCTTTGACAAGCTAAATGTCACTAAGCCTCGCGTTATTCTCCTAGATCCTGCGGGTCGCACCTTTGATCAGGCCTATGCAGAAGAATTGGCGCAAGAAGAGGAATTGGTCTTTATCTGTGGCCATTATGAGGGCTATGATGAGCGCATCAAAACTTTGGTGACAGACGAGATTTCCTTGGGAGACTTTGTCTTGACTGGGGGGGAGCTGGCTGCTATGACTATTGTAGATGCTACTGTTCGCTTGATTCCTGAGGTTTTAGGTAAGGAAGCTAGTCATAAGGATGATAGTTTCTCATCAGGGCTTTTGGAATTTCCACAGTACACTCGCCCAGCTGAGTTTCGTGGCATGAAGGTACCAGATGTGCTCTTGTCAGGTCACCATGTCAATATTCGACGTTGGCGTATGGAGCAGAGTTTGCGTAAGACCTGGGAGCGTCGACCAGATCTTTTGGAAAACTATGATTTTACGGATGAAGAACGCCAGATTTTAGAAGAGATAAAAGCAGAAGGAAAATAAAATGTCAGAAGAAAAGATTTATGATATTACCATTATCGGTGGTGGACCAGTAGGCCTTTGGGCTGCCTTTTATGCTGGACTACGTGGCATGACTGTTAATATTATTGAGAGTCTGTCAGAGCTTGGTGGACAGCCTGCCGTTCTCTACCCTGAGAAGAAAATCTATGATATTCCAGCCTTTCCTCAAACAACAGGTGCGGAATTGACAGGAAACCTCTTGACTCAGCTTAAGCGTTTTGAAGATCGTGTCAGCATTCATTTGAAAGAGGAAGTTCAAACCTTTGAAAAGACTGATGGCATCTTTACAATTGCCACTAGCAAGGGTCAACACTTGTCTAAGGCTATCGTCATTGCCTGTGGAAATGGTGCCTTCGCTCCACGTCCTTTAGGTGTGGACAATGAAGAAGATTATGCGGATAATAACTTGTTCTATAATGTGCATAGCTTGGACCAATTTGCTGGCAAGAAGGTTGTGATTGCTGGTGGTGGGGATTCAGCTGTTGACTGGGCCAATCACCTAGATGGGATTGCTGAGAGCGTGACTTTGATTCACCGACGTGATGCTTTTCGTGCCCATGAGCATAGTGTAGAGCTTCTTCATCAATCATCAGTTAATGTGATGACACCTTATGTACCCCTTGAAATCAAGGGTGAAAGTGGTCTTGCCAAAAGTTTGACTGTTCAAAAAGTGAAGTCAGATGAAGTTGTGGAATTGCCGCTTGATACCCTTATTGTTAGCTTTGGCTTCTCAACCAACAATAAAAACCTTCGTAACTGGAATGTTGACTTTAAACGCTCTAGCATTACTGTCAATGCCCAGTTTGAAACTTCACAAGCAGGTGTTTACGCTATCGGTGATGCAGCAGAATATGAAGGCAAGATTGACTTGATTGCTGTGGGAATGGGTGAAGCTCCTATCGCTATCAACCAAGCTATTCAATATATTGATCCAGATGGTAAGAATCGTCCGGTTCACTCAACATCGTTAATTGAAGAATAATGTCAAAAGAAGACTTTGTCTTCAATCTAAGGAGAGACTTGTCTCTCTTTTTTCATGTCTAAAAACGTGGTATAATACACTTATGGCTACAACGAAAAAAACGAAAAAAGGGACGGCTTCTAAGAACGGTAAGAAGCGTCTTACAAAAGCAGAATTAGACAGACAGAAGGCGATTAAGCGAATGCTATGGACCTTCTTTTTTGCCTTTGTCTTAATTTTCCCAGTCTTTCGATTGGGTTTCTTTGGGGTTACCCTCTATAATATCTTTCGAGTATTTGTGGGGAGTATGGCTTACCCTTTAATTTTTGCTATCTATGTTTATCTCTTTGGCTTTAAATGGTTACGTAAACACAGTAACTATGTCACAGGATTTTGGATGGTCTTCGCGGGGCTCTTGTTGGAGTTTCATGCCTATCTCTTTAGTCTAGATCGTATGAACGGTCTGGATATTTTCCCTGGTACCAAGGACTTGCTTTTTGGGGAACTTGTGAGTGTGCAAGTCGCTCGTTTTGCGGGTGGTGGTATGTTGGGGGCTCTTCTGTACCAACCGATTTCCTTCCTCTTTTCAAATATCGGTAGCTTCATGATTGGGGTATTGATTATTCTCTTAGGGGCTTTCATTCTTAGCCCTTGGGATGTCTTGGATATCATGGAGTATGCTAAGGAAGCTTGGCAAAAAGGGGCTGAGAAGCGTTTGGAACGGACGGCTCAACGTCAGGAGAAGAAGGCAGAACGTCAGGCTCGGAAAGAACGTGAAGCAGAAGAACGTGCCGAAGCCGAGCGTCTGGCTGATTTGACTGTCGACGAGGAGACGGGAGAAATCTTGGATGATGCCGCAGAGGCCTTGCCACAAGAAGCTGAGATTTTTGCACCTGAACCTGAAATCAGTGATTATGCCTCTGAGGATTACTATGATAATCTGCCTCCAGAGGATTATGAGGATTTCCAAGAAGATTATGCACCTTATCCAGAGGATCTGCCAAGCGAGGAGTTTCCCCCATCTATGGTGGTTGAGGGAGATGACGCGCCAGTCGAGGTTGATTTCACGCCTAAGGAACTCCTACAGTATAAATTACCTCATATAGATCTCTTTGCACCTGATAAGCCTAAGAGTCAATCTAAAGAGAAGAACATCGTTCGTAAGAATATTCGAATCTTAGAAGATACCTTCAAGAGTTTCAATATTGATGTCAAGATTGAGCGGGCTGAAATTGGACCGTCAGTGACCAAGTACGAGGTCAAGCCTGCTGTTGGGGTCCGTGTCAATCGCATTTCAAATCTAGCTGATGACTTGGCTCTGGCTCTAGCTGCGAAAGATGTCCGTATCGAGGCACCTATTCCTGGAAAATCTTTGGTTGGTATCGAAGTGCCTAATTCAGAGATTGCGACGGTTTCTTTCCGTGAACTTTGGGAACAGTCCAAGACGGATCCTAATAAGCTCTTGGAAGTTCCTCTCGGTAAGGCAGTTGATGGTTCGGCTCGTAGCTTTGATTTGGGTCGGATGCCTCACTTGCTGGTCGCGGGATCTACAGGTTCTGGTAAATCGGTTGCGGTAAACGGTATTATCTCTAGTATTCTTATGAAGGCTCGTCCTGACCAGGTGAAGTTCCTCATGGTCGATCCTAAGATGGTTGAACTTTCAGTTTACAATGATATTCCTCATCTCCTTATCCCTGTGGTGACTAACCCACGTAAGGCCGCTAAGGCTCTTCAAAAAGTGGTAGATGAGATGGAAAATCGTTACGAACTCTTTAGTAAGTTTGGCGTGCGTAACATTGCTGGCTACAATGCCAAGGTGGAAGACTGGAACGCTCAGTCGCAAGAAAAACAGATTCCCTTGCCATTAATTGTGGTTATTGTTGATGAGTTGGCTGACTTGATGATGGTAGCCAGTAAGGAAGTGGAAGATGCCATCATTCGTTTGGGACAAAAAGCGCGTGCTGCGGGAATTCACATGATTCTCGCCACTCAACGTCCGTCGGTTGATGTTATCTCTGGTTTGATTAAGGCCAATGTGCCATCTCGTGTGGCCTTCGCCGTGTCTTCGGGAACAGATAGTCGTACCATTTTAGATGAAAATGGGGCAGAAAAGCTACTCGGACGTGGGGATATGCTTTTCAAACCGATTGATGAGAACCACCCTGTTCGTCTACAAGGTTCCTTCATCTCTGATGATGACGTGGAACGTATTGTGACCTTTATCAAGAATCAGGCTTCAGCTGACTATGATGAGAGCTTTGATCCTGGTGAAGTTTCTGAAAATGATTTTGGTGGAGGTTCCTCTGCCAATGGTGGTAGCTCAGAAGGTGACCCACTCTTTGAAGAGGCCAAGGCTTTGGTCCTTGAAACACAAAAAGCAAGTGCTTCCATGATTCAACGTCGTCTGTCAGTTGGTTTCAACCGTGCCACTCGTTTGATGGAAGAGTTGGAAGAAGCAGGCGTTATCGGACCAGCTGAAGGTACCAAACCACGTAAGGTTTTGATGACTCAAGAATAATGAACTGGAAAGAGTCTCAAGCCTGGTTTTTAAAAGAATTAAAATAGACAAAAGAAATGATAAAAATGAGTGTTTTGCCATTTATTTTCTCATTCTTTTTTTATGTTCAAAATAGACCAAAAAATTGCAAAATATTCCATAAGAACGCTTACAAAACGAACATTTTTTGCTATAATAGGAGAAGAAGTGAGTAACAAAAACTAAGGAGTAAAAAATGGACAATTTATTAACCGTTCATTTTCATAGTATGCATGGCGACTATTCCAGATACAGTATGTGGAAGTGGCTAGATGGTTATTGGGGCGAAGAAGCCCATTTTTCACGTGAGGATGATTTTGGCCTTGTTGGTCAGGTTACTTCTCCCTCCAATCGTTTTATTGATTCTGTCAATCTTTTGGTCAAAACGGAAGACTGGTCGAGGCAAACACATGATTACCGTGTCCGACGCTTCCTAGGGGATGCTCCCAATGCTATTTGGATAGTTGAAGGTGATCCAACTGTTTATTATTCTAAACAGGCAGCCTTGACTAGCCATAGTTTCGAAGGTCGTGACCAGCATGCCTTTGATATGGCACTTCGTAGACAGGAATTTGATCAGAAGTGGGGCTTTCAAGGTTGGTTAGGTCATAAGTATGAAAAAGGGGCTACAGAGTTTCGCCTTTGGTCACCTCTAGCTCGTCGTGTGAAGCTCTTGCTTTTTAAAAAGGGCAGTAAAAACCCTAAGATCATTAAGATGAGCCGAGGAACCAGTATCAATAAGGACCGTCATGAGATGAATACTCACGGTGTTTGGAGTGCCACTGTCAAAAAGGATTTGGATGGGGTAGCCTACCAATTTCGTGTGTATCATGAGGAAAGCTTCTATCAGGATACGAGAGACCCCTACAGTATCGCCCTTAGCTTAGATAATAAAAAAAGTTTGGTGGTCAATCCACAGCGACTTGTTCCAAGAGGGTATGAAAAGGTTACCAAGCAAAAAGCGAGCTGGCGTAAGGCAAATGCTTGCTCATCCGTTATCTGTGAAATGCACCTCCGTGACTTCTCAATCTCAGAGACATCTGGTGTTAAGAAGTCCTATAGAGGAACCTATCTAGGTGCTTGTCAGAAAGGGACTAGAAATGCCCATGGAGATGTGACTGGTTTTGATTACCTCAAACGTATGGGCTACAACTATGTCCAACTGCAACCAGTCTTTGATCACCATAAAACCTATGATAAAGGTGGGAAGCTTCTCTACAACTGGGGGTACGATCCTGAAAATTACAATGTTCCGGATCGTCAGTTAGCTGCTGATCAAAAGAATCCCGTGGCACCAATTTTAGAGCTTAAGAAAATGATTCAGGCCTACCATGAAGCAGGAATAGGGGTTATCATGGATGTGGTTTATAACCATACTTACTCATCTTACAGCTCTCCTTTCCAACTATCTGTGCCGGCTTATTACTACCGTATGCATGACAATGGGTCTTTCCAAGATGGATCAGGCTGTGGAAATGAGACAGCCAGTGAAAAGGAAATGTACCGTAAGTATATGATTGATTCCTTAACCTATTGGGCAGAAGAATTTGGAGTGGATGGTTTTCGTTTTGACCTTATGGGCTTACATGATGTTGCTACGATGAATGCCATTCGTTCGGCCATGGATGATATTGATCCTAGGATCCTTCTTTATGGTGAAGGATGGGATATGGGAATTGGACTTCCTGTAGACCAAAAGGGCAAGAAGGATAATGCAGCCTTGATGCCTAGAATCGGATTTTTCAATGACAATGCGCGTGACGCGGTCAAGGGGGCAGAGGTCTATGGGTACATCAATAACGGCTATGTGTCTGGAGCCCCATTGGAAGACCAGATTGCCAAGAGTCTGCTTGGTAGCCGTGGTTTTGTAAACTACCTCATGCCAGGTCAGGTCCTCAACTATATCGAAGCGCACGACAACTACAATTTGAATGACCTTATGCATCATTTGCATCCACATGATTCGCCAGAAGATATTGAAAAACGTATTTACTTGGCAAATGCTCTTAATCTAAGTATGCAAGGGATGTGTTTCATGCAGTTGGGACAAGAATTCCAGCGTAGTAAGATGGTTGCAACAGGTGAAGATGGAAATTACACGGAAGCGGATGTTAAGCGTGCCATGAATAGCTACAATGCCCCTGATGCTGTTAATCAGGTGGATTGGAATCAAGTGACTCTTAAGAAAGACTTGGTTGCTAAAGTTGCCAAATTAATTGAGCGTAAGCAAACCGTACAAGAATTTTCATATCGTTCATATGCAGATATTTACGATAATCTCTATGTCGCAAAAGCTGAGTACGATTCAGGTATTGTTGAATTACATATTTCTGGAAAATTACGTAAGACTTTTGTGTTCGATAATATGAAAAAAGATTTGGAGATTTACTGACAAGAATGTCAAAAAATGTTATAATACAGTAAACGCTTACATAAGTGGTTTTGTTTACTTGTAAGCCCTATCGGTCTGAAGGGTTTTCTAGTGTATTTACATATATTTCAATGTTTTAATTTCTTGATAGTTAGAACTATCAAGGCTAGTTTAATAAAGGAGTGATGGTATGAATCTCGATGAAGCCATGTACACATTTGGAACAGGTGAGAACTTCCACCTTCAGAATTATTTGGGTGTGCATGAATTAGAGGGAGAAGAAGGTTTTATCTTCCGTGTGTGGGCCCCTCATGCTGAGCAGATTCAGGTAATTGGAGATTTCACAGGTTGGTTTGATGAACCTCTGGATATGACCAAAAACCATATCGGTGTTTGGGAGGCGACTTCAGCTCTCCCAGAGGAAGGACAACTCTATAAGTTCTTGGTGAAACGTAAGGGAGGTCAAGTCGTCGAAAAGATGGATCCTTTTGCGACTTACTTAGAGCCTCGTCCTGGAACAGGAGCTGTGATTCGTAAGAAGAAAACTAAGAAGTGGAAGGATGGCCTTTGGATGGGTCGTCGTAAACGCTTTGGTTTCCAAAAACGTCCGGTTAATATCTATGAAGCTCATGCATCATCTTGGAAACTAAAAGAGGATGGTCAACCTTATACTTTCAAAGAATTGAAAGAAGAGTTGATTCCATATTTGGTTGAGATGAACTATACCCACGTGGAATTCATGCCACTCATGGCTCATCCTCTTGGGATGAGTTGGGGTTACCAGCTTATGGGTTACTTTGCTTTTGAGCATACCTATGGCACACCAGAAGAATTTCAAGATTTCGTAGAAGCATGTCACCAGAATAATATCGGTGTCTTGGTAGACTGGGTCCCAGGTCACTATACACAGAATGACGATGCTTTGGCCTACTTCGATGGTACACCAACTTTCGAATATCAGGATCATGATCGAGCTCATAACTATCGTTGGGGCGCACTTAACTTTGACTTAGGAAAAAATCAAGTTCAGTCTTTCCTTATTTCAAGTGCTCTTTACTGGATTGAAAATTATCATATCGATGGTATCCGAGTGGATGCAGTATCTAACATGCTCTATTTGGACTATGATGAAGGTCCATGGATGCCTAATAAGGATGGTGGTAATCGTAACTTGGAAGGTTACGGCTTCCTTCAAAAGCTCAATCGTGAAATTAAAAACCGTTATCCAGATGTCATGATGATTGCGGAAGAATCAACTGCGGCAACGCCAATTACACAACCGATTGAAGAAGGTGGTCTAGGTTTCGACTTCAAATGGAATATGGGTTGGATGAACGATATCCTCAAATTCTACGCAGAAGATCCAGTTTACCGTCAGTATGACTTCAATCTGATGACCTTCAGTTTCATGTATTGCTTCAATGAAAACTATGTTCTACCTTTCTCACATGATGAAGTGGTTCATGGTAAGAAGAGCATGATGCATAAGATGTGGGGTGACCGCTATAATCAGTTTGCTGGTCTTCGTAACCTCTATGCTTACCAACTCTGTCACCCAGGTAAGAAATTGCTCTTTATGGGTTCTGAGTTTGGTCAATTCTTGGAGTGGAAGTTTGATTATCAACTCGAATGGGGTAATCTTGAAGATGAGATGAACCAGAAGATGCAGGCCTTTACTAGCCATATGAATGCTTTCTACAAGGACCATAAATCTCTCTGGCAGATTGATGATTCTTACGATGGTATTGAAATTATCGATGCGGATAACCGTGCTGAAAGTGTTCTTTCCTTCATTCGTAAGGATGACAAAGGTGATAAGGGTGGCTTCCTCGTCTGCGTCTTCAACCTAGCTCCAGTGGAACGACAAAACTTCACTATAGGATTGCCAGTAGCTGGTATCTACCAAGAAGTGCTTAACACTGAGATGGAAGAATTCGGTGGCGTTTGGAAAAAAGGAAATCCTGAAACCCGTACCCAAAAGGCGAAGTGGAAGGACTATGAAAATACCCTTAGCTTCACCCTACCTGCTCTAGGAGCAAGTATCTGGCGTGTGAAACGTCGCCTGAAATAAAGGGTAGACTTAAACGTGTACACGATTTGTTTTTCAGAGGTGATAGCAAGGAAGTCACGGTTGAAAGAAGCTGTTTGATGCCCAAACTATTGCCAGAATGAGAAACTTACTTTAATTGTCATAATCAGTTTCGACTGATTGTCTCGTCATCCTTTTTAGGATGCAACTAAAAATCATGAGGGGGACTATTCATGAAAAATGAAATGTTGGCTTTGATCCTTGCTGGTGGGCAAGGAACTCGTCTTGGAAAATTGACCCAAAGTATTGCCAAACCAGCTGTTCAGTTTGGTGGACGCTACCGTATCATTGACTTTGGTTTGTCAAACTGTGCCAATTCAGGGATTAACAATGTTGGTGTCATTACACAGTATCAACCACTTGCTTTGAACAACCATATCGGAAATGGTTCAAGTTGGGGCTTGGATGGTGTTAACTCTGGTGTATCAATTCTTCAACCTTACTCAGCTAGTGAAGGTAATCGTTGGTTTGAAGGTACCAGCCACGCTATTTACCAAAACATTGACTATATCGACAGCATCAATCCTGAATACGTTTTAATCTTGTCTGGTGACCATATTTATAAGATGGACTATGATGATATGCTCCAAGCACACAAAGACAACAACGCGAGTCTTACTGTAGCAGTTCTTGATGTGCCACTTAAGGAAGCTAGCCGTTTCGGTATCATGAACACAGACGCTAATAACCGTATCGTCGAATTCGAAGAAAAACCTGAAAATCCTAAATCAACGAAGGCATCAATGGGTATTTACATCTTTGACTGGAAACGTCTTCGCAATATGTTGGTTTCAGCTGAAAAGAGTGCAGTTGATATGTCTGACTTTGGTAAGAACGTTATTCCTGCTTATCTTGAAACAGGTGAAAGCGTCTATGCTTATGAATTTGAAGGCTACTGGAAGGACGTAGGTACTATCGAATCCCTTTGGGAAGCAAATATGGAGTATATTTCTCCAGAAAATGCTTTGGATAGCCGTAACCGTCAATGGAAAATTTATTCACGTAACATGATTGCACCACCAAACTTCTTTGGTGAACATGCTGAAATTGAAGACTCACTCGTTGTTGATGGCTGTTTGGTTGATGGAACTGTTAAACATTCAGTGCTTTCAACAAGTGCCCAAATCCGTGAAGGTGCGGTCGTTGAAGATTCAGTGATTATGAGTGGTGCAGTTATCGGTAAAGGTGCAAAAATTAAACGTGCGATTATCGGTGAAGGGGCACACATTTCTGATGGCGTGGAAATTGACGGTACAGAAGAAGTGCAAGTCGTAGGATACAATGAAGTAGTGGGGGTACCAAAAGATGAAGATTGATAAATATTCTGCAATTCTAGGAAATACCGTAGGATTCCATGACATGGATGGTTTGACTGAGCACCGTCCTATTGCCAGCCTACCATTTGGTGGAAAATATCGCCTCATCGACTTCCCGTTGTCTAACTTGGCTAACGCTGGTATCCGTAGCGTCTTTGGTATCTTCCAAAACGAAAATATCAGTTCTGTTTTCGACCACATTCGTTCAGGTCGTGAGTGGGGCTTATCAACACTCCTCAGCCACTACTACCTTGGTATTTATAACACTCCAGTTGAAAGTTCAACGGTTGATGAAGAATACTATCGTCAAATTTTGACTTACCTTAAACGTTCAGGGTCAGACCAAACGGTAGCGCTTAACAGTGATGTTTTGGTCAATATTGATCTTAACCAAGTTTTCCACCTTCACAATACAGCAGAACCAAAAATTACTGTTGTCTACAAAAAACTTCCGAAAGAACTCATTTCAGATGTAAACAGCATTTTGGAAATTGATGAATCTGACAAAGTGCTTGGCCATGAACTCTTCCAGGGTGGAGATAAAGAAGTTTACAATATGTCTACAGATATCTTTGTTGTGGATACACCATTCTTGATTGAAAAATTGGAAGAAGAAGCAGCTAAAGAAGAACCGCGTAAGCTTCGTTATGTACTTCGTGATTTGGCAGTTGCTGAAAATGCTTTTGCTTACGAGTACACTGGTTACCTTTCAAATATCCACTCAGTGAAAGCGTACTTTGATGCTAACTTGGATATGTTGGAATCACAAAAATTCTATTCACTTTTTGCACCAAACCAAAAAGTTTATACAAAAGTTAAAAATGAAGAGCCAACATACTATGCAGCTTCATCTGATGTTAAAGTTTCTCAGTTTGCTTCAGGTTCTCTTGTCCGTGGTAAAGTAGATCATTCTGTTGTTTCACGTAATGTTGATTTGTCAGAAGGTTCAACTGTAAACCATGCAGTCATCTTCCCACGTGTTGAAGTTGGTAAGAATGCTACCGTTGAATATGCTATTGTGGATAAAGGTGTTAAAATCGCTGACGGCGTTACTATCCGCGGTACAGAAAACAACCCAGTTGTCATCAAAAAAGGTAGCGTTGTAACAGAGGATATTGTACGATGAAAATTTTATTTGTAGCGGCTGAAGGTGCACCTTTCGCTAAGACTGGCGGTTTGGGTGACGTTATCGGTGCTCTCCCTAAATCTCTAGTCAAAAATGGTCACGAAGTTGCCGTAATTCTCCCTTATTATGATGTGGTTTCGGCTAAGTTTGGCGATCAAGTTGAAGACCTTGGCTTCTTCTATACAAATGTTGGTTGGCGGCGTCAATATGTCGGCATCAAGAAAATCGTTCGCGATGGTGTGACTTTCTACTTCATTGATAATGAGCAGTATTTCAACCGTGGTACGGTATACGGTGAGTGGGACGATGGTGAGCGTTTCGGCTTCTTCCAAATGGCTGCCCTTGAGTTGATGGAAAAAGTGGACTTTATTCCAGATATTCTCCACGTTCATGACTACCACACAGGCATGATTCCATTCCTTCTTAAGGAAAAATACCATTGGATTCAAGCTTACCAAGGTATTAAGACAGTCTTCACTATCCACAATATTGAGTTCCAAGGTCAATTTGACAGTGGTATGCTTTGGGAAATCTTCGGTGTTGGTTATGAGCGTTATGCAGATGGTACCCTTCGTTGGAATGACTGCCTCAACTGGATGAAAGCTGCTGTTCTTTACGCAGACCGTGTAACAACAGTTTCACCTTCATATGCTGGAGAAATCCAAACACCTGAATTTGGTAAAGGCCTTGATCAAATCATGCGTATGGAATCTGGTAAGTTATCTGGTATTGTTAATGGTATCGATACGGACCTCCTTGATCCAGAAACGGATACTCACATTCCTTACCACTTCTCAGTGGATGATTTGTCAGGTAAAGCCAAAGACAAGGCAGCGCTTCAAGAACGTCTTGGTCTTCCAGTTCGTGAAGATGTACCAGTCATTGGTATGGTGTCTCGTTTGACAGACCAAAAAGGTTTCGATTTGGTGGTCAATGAGCTCCACAATATCTTGCAACATGATGTTCAGATTGTTCTTTTGGGTACTGGTTACAGTGACTATGAGAATTCTTTCTCTTGGTTCGGTCATGCCTACCCAGAGAAAATGTCTGCCAACATTACCTTCAACCTAGAGTTGGCTCAACAAATTTATGCTGGTTGTGACATTTTCCTTATGCCTTCAGCCTTCGAACCATGTGGTCTCTCTCAAATGATGTCTATGCGCTATGGTACCTTGCCAGTGGTTAGTGAGGTTGGTGGTCTTCGTGACACTGTTGAACCTTACAACCCTGTGACAGGCTCAGGTACAGGCTTCTCATTTGGTAACTTCTCAGGTTACTGGATGGTTCAAACCCTTGAAAAAGCTCTCGATGTCTACGAAAATCATGCTGAAGCTTGGAAACAACTTCAACACAATGCGATGACACGTGACTTCTCATGGGATACAGCAAGTTTGGCATATGTTGATTTGTACAAACAATTAGTATAGTTCCAAAGATAACTTTTCTCGTGAGGGAAAAGTTATCTTCATGTAAAGAGTTTGAAAATGCTTCTATACTTATTTAGTTCTTTAAGATTCGCTTGAAAGCAATTATGGAGATAACATCTAAAAATCTGAATAGAAGAATAACTCTAATCATGTTATAATGAATTTAACTGCTTTAGCAGTTTTGTAAAAAGATTTTGAAACCTTTGTTTTGAATCTTATCTGGCAAGGTTTGGGAGTTAAAAATTTCCAATCCCCCTTATCCTAATTATTCTCTTTTAGAGGTGGATCCAAGGTATAGAAGTAGTAAGAAAGGAATTCTATGCAACTAGAAAATTTAACAAAAGAACAATTTATCCGTGACTTTAAAGATACTCTCCATCAAGAGCAGTTGATTAAAGTTGCTAAGGCGACACCAACAGAAATCTTTACAGCCTTGGCTGGTTTGATCCGTAAATATTACACAAATACATGGATTGAACGTAACCATGCACTTTCAGACAATCAAGAAAAAATTGCTTACTACTTCTCGATTGAATTTCTTCCAGGTCGCATGTTGGAAACTAACCTCCTCAACCTTGGTATTCTTGACCTTGTTAAAGAAGGTTTCGCAGAACTTGATATCGATTTCCGCGAAGTGGTAGAAGCTGAGCATGATATGGCACTTGGTAACGGTGGTCTTGGTCGTTTGGCTGCTGCCTTCATGGATTCGCTTGCAACTACTGGTTATCCAGGTTTTGGTAATGGTCTTCGTTACCGTTACGGACTTTTCAAACAACGTATTGTTGATGGTTACCAAGTAGAGCTACCAGATGGTTGGTTTGGTTCAACAGGAAATGTTTGGGAAACACGTAAAGACCATGATATTGTCTATGTAAAACTCTTTGGTGATGTTGTCCTTGAAAGTGACGAAGATGGTCGTTTTGTTCCAACTTATAAGAATGCTCAAGTTCTTCGTGCTGTGCCTTACGATGTGCCACAAATCGGTTATCAAAATGGTGTGATTAACAACCTTCGTCTTTGGGATGTAGAAATTCCTGAAGAATATGAATTGGACTACCCAACTTTGGAAGCTCGGCGTCGTGTGAAAGATATTACAGCCATTCTTTACCCAGATGATACAACGATTGAAGGTAAAGAATTGCGTTTGGTTCAGGAATACTTCATGACAAGTGCAGGTCTCCAAACCATTATCAAATCATACCTCAAGATGGGCTTGCCATTGAAAGATATCCACGAAAAGGTATCTGTTCACATCAATGATACTCACCCTGCGGTTGCACCAGCTGAATTCATGCGTCTCCTCCTTGATGAATACGGTCTTTCATGGGAAGATGCTTGGAATGCGACTGTTAAGACCATGAGCTATACTAACCACACAATCCTTCAAGAAGCTCTTGAAAAATGGGATCAACAGCTCTTCAAACGTGTTCTTCCACGTGTTTACCAAATCATCTTGGAAATCGATAACCGTTATGTAGCTGCAATGGCTGGACGTGGTGTTGCTGCAGATGTTATCGAACGCACTCGTATCGTGAAGGATAACCAAGTGCATATGGCTAACTTGGCGATTATTGGTGGTCACTCAGTCAACGGGGTTGCCAAACTCCACACAGAACTTCTTAAAGAAGATACCCTTCACGACTTCTATACTATTTATCCTGAAAAATTCAATAACAAGACAAATGGTATCGTTCAACGTCGTTGGACACAAATTGCAGCTCCTGAACTTTCAGCAGCAATTGATGACGTGATTGGTGATGGATGGCGTAAAGACATCCATGAGCTTGAAAACCTTACAACTTACTTGGATGACAAGGAAGTCTTGAACCAGTTCTATCAAGTTAAGAAGACTGCTAAACAACGTTTGGCAGACTACATCAAGGAAACAACAGGCGTAGAAGTGTCTACTGATGCTATCTTTGATGTTCAAGTGAAACGTCTTCACGCTTACAAACGTCAATTGCTTAACCTTCTTCATATCATCAAACTTTATTGGGATCTTAAAGATAACCCAGATAAAGACATGGTACCACGTGTATTCATCTTTGGTGCCAAAGCTGCGCCTGGTTATCACTTCGCTAAATCTGTTATCAAACTCATCAACGAAGTTGCCAACCTTGTTAACAATGATGAAAGCCTTCAAGGCAAACTTAAAGTTGTCTTCCTAGAAAACTACCGTGTAAGCCTTGCGGAACTCATCATTCCAGCAGCTGATGTCTCTGAGCAAATCTCATTGGCTTCTAAAGAAGCATCTGGTACGTCAAACATGAAATTCATGATGACTGGTGCTATCACCTTGGCAACACTTGACGGTGCCAACATTGAAATCAAGGATGAAGTTGGAGATGAGAATGTTGTCATCTTCGGTATGGACAAGGACGAAGTTTATGAACACTATGCACGTCACGATTACTACTCTCGTGCAGTTTATGAAAATAATCCTGTCATTCGTCGTGTTGTTGATACTTTTGTCAACGGTACGATTCCAGATGCTCAAGCTGAAGGTACTGAAATCTATGAAGCACTCATCACCCACAACGATGAATACTTCCTCTTGGAAGACTTCGAAGCTTATGTAGAAGCTCAAGAGAAAATCGATGCGCTTTATCGTGATCATGACAAGTGGGCACGCATGAGCTTGGCAAATATTGCTAAATCTCATAAGTTCACTTCAGATGATACGATTACAGAGTATGCTAAAGAAATTTGGGAATTGAAAAAATAGGCGTTAGCTCATGAATCACAAAAAGACAAAGGCTAGAAATGGTCGTTGTCTTTTTATTTTTTTAGAAGAGGGGTGTCATAGACAGCCAAAAAGCATTTATAAATGGCAGGGTAGTTTATCTGCAGATCTATCTTAGCCCTTGAAACTTGCACTTGCTTATCAAGGTGTTATAATGACCTATAGGTATAAGCATCAAAAAGGGGGACAATACATGGCTTTACGCAGCCAATTAATTACTAAGGAGTTTCCAGAATTAGATAGGGTAGAGCGCTTAAATAACGAGGCCTTCCCAGAAGAAGAACGTATTCCATTAAGTGAGTTTTTACAATTGGATGGTCGTGATGATTATCATTTCTTTGCCTTTTATGACGAGGATGATTTTGTTGGATTTGCCTCAGTTCTCTACAATGCCAAAGTTTTTTATGTGAGTTTCTTTGCCATCGTTCCTCAAATGCGGAGTCATGGCTACGGAAGTGAGATTATTGATAAACTGGTGGACTTTTATGGACCATCTCGGTCTATGGTCTTGGAAGTAGAGCGTTTGGATGAACCAAATGACAATCCTGAGCAACGTGAGGCACGTTGGGATTTCTATAAGCGTAATGGGTTCAAGACTTCCAATGCTTTCTTGGAATATGAAGGTTTGAGTTTTGAGATTCTCTATCGTGGAGATCACTTTGACGAAGAAGCCTACAGAGAGATATTCCGCAAACTTCAGGAAAATGCTTATTTTGACTTCAGTATTAAACATCGTCGCTTGAGTGATTTATAAATAATCAAACCAAACAGGTCTTAGTTAACCTGTTTTTCATTTGTTTTCAGCGTTTGCCAATCGTTCTCAGAATATTTTGTCCTCCTATGCTATAATGGAAGTACTATGAAGAAAGTAATTTTACAGTATCTAGCAAGTGCTCTAACTGTAATCCTTATACTTGGTCTTGTGGTTTTCAACAGACAGCGAAATCACCCTCTGGTAAAGAAGGTCAAAGACCCTGAGATTTCCTATATCTATCAGGATTCTTTGGAAAATCTAGATAGACTGGCCCTTAGTCAGGCTGGAGTTATCCAATCCTATCAGCTCGATTCTTTGTCTGTTAGGAAGGAAGATGGAAAGATTCACCTCGTTCTCCATATCAATCATTCCTATGATATGCAGGTAAATCTTGTCCTAAAGTCTGATATCTACGGTGATTTATCTGTGGTTGAAGCGACGCCATCAAAGGCTTTGAAGCTAGCCTTGGAGGACGAGTCTTATCAGAAACGGTTGACCTTAATTTCGCAAAAGGCAGATGCTATTATGGCTCGTGATCACTGGGATCAGGCCATTAAGCCAGCCTATGTGGCTCAGGTCAGAAGTAAGATGAAGAAGACTTCCCTAACCCAGCTAGACAAGGTTCTTCAGGACGTTGACCAAGAAAGTAAGGAAGTGGGCTCCGATACCTATACGGCCTTTTTCCAAGCTTCTCAACTGCCTAATCACGACAAGCTCAATTTGGTTATGGAGCACATGCAGGTTTATGTGGATAAGTATCAGTTCCTTCAATTAGGGAAGTCAGGCTATAAATTTTCCAAGAAACTTGAGCCAACCAGCCCTTTTTACAGTTACTTCCGCGAGGCTATTATGGAGACTTATCAGACGGATTTAGGACTGGGCGAGGATGAGTTGGGCATCAAGCTCCACCTTTTTAGGTCTTGGATTGATAAACAGTCTATGGATTACATTAGGAGCAATTACAAGGGCAAGACAGACTTGGATAAACTTCTATCCTATAGTAAGGACAAGAAGATAAACTTGGATTATACTACAGGTGCTTCCTACCATAATCGAAGCTTGGGAGACTTTACCTATCCAGAGAATATGAAAATCCAGCTACCTCAGACCAGTGTCATGGGACCTTACGGTGTCAGCAATTCCCGCTTTATTGAATTTATTGTCAATATGGATACAGGGAAATTTGTTTCTGAGTGGAATGTCTACAAGAAAAGGAAAGACGGTAGTATCGACTCTAATCCTAAGCATTACAAGATTGAAGATGGTGCTGATATTGCTGATACGGACTCTGCTAACTACGGCCTATCTAAGGGACTAAATGCTGACTTACCAGCCTATCTCAATAATAGCCATACCTATCTTGATGTTCGTCACCCTGCGGATAATGCGATTAGACGTAAGATGGTTAGAAAGTGGAAAAATGCCAAGAATGTCTTAAATGGTGGGCGCTATGCTGATATTGTTAAAAAAGGAGGCTTGAAAGACCTTGAAACATGGAGACAAGTTAAAGCTGAAGACCGCCTCCAGGTCTACAATGCTTACCTTGATTATATTCGCTCTCATCTTGTGCTTAATGGGTTTGACAGCTTTTACCAAGAAACCTACAACCCCCAAGGTGGAGACAAAAAAGACTGAAACCCTTGATAGTGTTCTTGTCGCTAAAAATTTCTATCGTGTAAGGGATGCCTATGCCATCAAGCTCTACGGGCAGGATGAGGGGATGTCCTTTGATGTGGCTGGTCAGAGACTCTTTGGGTCAAATATTGCTATTAAAGATGGTCTGTTATATGGCTCCAGTCTTGGAGATTTGACCATTGAGGCTTATTTTCAGGGGGAGCTGTCCTACCTTTTAGAGGCCACCCAGAAGCTCCCAGTGGACAAAAATCGTATCAAGGCTAATCACTATAGTCAGGACATCGTTCTGAATAACGTTTGGTCTAGTCTGGAAGGTCAAGAAACCTCCAATAGTATCATCACTCAGTTTCAGGATAAGACCTTGCTTAAGTTGCGGATCAGCTACAACAAGGATTTCCTTCCGACTAAGATTCAGGGTTTTTACAATAGCCAAACCTTTAATGGCTGGCGGGACCTATTTTACATAGATTATCCATATAGTAATCAGGAAGCCTTCAATCAGGCTCAAGATGCCTATATACAACACATCCAGTACATGGAAACGCATCCTGAGGAAGAAACAGGAGAGTTTGGTTAATAAAGCAAAATCACCTTTATCTCGAGATAAAGGTGATTTGTTTGTTCCTAAGAATTAGGTTTTAGGTTTGACTTGTGGTAACTTCTGGAAAAAGCTTGTCTAGGATTTTTGGAGTGATAGCTTGTCCAGGACCTTCAGCACAATAGGTGTGCATATACATAGAGGGATTGAAGTTGAGCTCGATACAAGTGCAATGAGGTTTTTCCTTGCTAGCAGGCTGAGTTTTATCTGGAATGATGAGGTCAACCCCGCAAGCCCAGGCCCCCATGCTAGTCGCCATAGCTGCAGCTAATTCTTGATAGGATGAATCCATGGTCTCAGTGACATCAATAGAGTCACCACCCGTAGAGATGTTGGAGTTACGGCGGAGATTGACCTTTTTCCCTTCTGGGAGAATATCATCAGGTGCATAACCTTGCTGAGTCAACATCAGTTGTTCGATGTCTCCTAGCTCAATGATTTCCAGCGGTGAGCGGTGGTCACGGCCTCGCAATGGGTTGGCATTTTTCTGAGCGACTAATTCACGAATGGTGTGTTTGCCATCACCGACAACATTAGCAGCGACACGAAGGAGAACAGCCTCACAACGCCCGTCCAGAATGAAGAAACGGTATTCGGTTCCTGGGATAAATTCTTCAACAAGAACAGCTGTATCTTCTGCAAAGGCAATCTCGAGGGCTTTCTTATAGTTATCAAGGCTGGCAGGCTCTTGGAAAATGGAAATGCCCAGACCGAAGTTGGTTGATTTTGGTTTAACCACAATTTGCTTGCCCTTGATAAGAGGATAGTAGGCTAGACCTTGATCTAGGTTGGTAAATTCGTCTCCAGCAGGAACCGGGAAGCCAGCGTCGGCTAAGATTTTCTTGGTTACGGTCTTATTGGCCATAGCAAGGGGTACCACGTAGTTGTCTTTTGAGGTCATGTTACCATTTTTGACGTACTCAACATGATCTTTATGCCAGAGTTTAAGGAATTGATCCTGCTCATCTAGGATTTCAAAATGAAGCCCTTTTTGAATGGCATCAAAGAGCAGCATCTGGGTAGAAAGTTCCATCTCCTCATAACCCTTAAGGGCATAGTGGGCAGTCCAGTCGTAATCATGATAGGCAAGAGCCTTGTCGAGGGCAAAGTCAGCAAGGGACTTGTCTTTGATATGAGGAAGAAGTTGGGCTGCTAGTGTCTGGTTAGGATCTGCAAAGGCATCTTTAACTTGTTTAACCAGCCCTTGATGATAGTCACCAAGCCCAAAATGTTGCACCAGTTGGTCTAGAGCTGTCGTAATGTTCTGAGTTTCAGCTTCAGAAGGTAGAGGTTCTAAAGGATGAGAGAGGGCAATTTTTTCATTCAGCGCGTGACCTTGAGCCAGAGCCTGATCAACATTTTCAGGGGCATCCATCCAGAGGAAGGCTAGAAGGAGTAGGTGTACGGTATCCATGGTAGTTTGGCTAATACCGATACGCTCAAAGGGGTTGAGGTCGAAGTTACGGAATTCCAGGTAGGTGATTCCCTTGTCAAGGAAGGAGCGATTAACCTTTTGTCCACGGAAACGAACAGCCGAGTAAAATTCCTTTTCCGCAATCAAATCACCTTGTTCGATATAGTTTTCGATGGCAGAGACATAGTCTTCTAGGTTTGCAAAAGATACTTGGATTTCTTCCTTATTGACATAACCATGGTCGCTGTTTCGGAAGGAACGCACGGGTTCTGGGACTTCTTGGTCGAAGAAGCCTTGCTCAGCAACAGGTGCAGCACCAAAGAGATAGGTAATCACCCAACGGTAGCGCAAATAGTTCTGAGCCAGCTTAAGATAGAGGGCGTTCTTGAAAGCAATCATATCAGTCTGGTCGCTTTCTTTGAATAGGGCTTCAACCAAATCTTTCCCTAGTTCCATATTATAGTGGATACCTGAGATAGCTTGAAGTTTAGTTCCGTATTTTTCGGCCAAGTAGTTACGATAATGGCGTTCAAATTCATTCTCCAGTTGGGCAACTTGGATTTCTTGGGCCTTGATACGAGGTGGCATGGACAAGGGCCAGAGAAGTTCATCTTTACTGATGGAACGTCCAGCTACATCGGTAATGGCTCCAAGAAAACGACGAGCCTCAGTGGTAGATTTAGCAACTGGTGTGATGAGCTCCATTTGAAACTCACAAAAATCTGTTTGAATATAAGGGTGGAAACTTCGAGCTCCTAGGCAAGAAGGGTGAGGCGTATGTGCTAATTTTCCCTGTCTATCGACACGAAGACTTTCGCGTTCAATTCCAAAGTTAGCTTGAAGGATAGGGCTGGTAGGCTCCAGCTTTTGAAGCAGTTGATTTATAGTCATAGAGTCACCTTTTCATCTAATGTTAGTGTTAGTCTATTATAAATAGGAACAGAAAACAAATTTCTGCTACGTTTGGCTATGATTTACGAACATTTATGATGAGTTTGTGAAAAATGAGCAGATTTTAGAGAGATTTTTTATCAAACATCGTAAAATGCTTACAAATGTTAGTGAAATGACATTGTACTTGCAATTTTACTCAATTTAACCTATACTAATGACATATATATGAGAACGAAAAAATCCCTAGGGTCTGCCCTCAGGGGCTTTTGTATGCTCTCAAAAGGGTATGACCGTTCTTTTATAGATAAATGATAAGCATAAGACTGTTAGTTTTAAGCTTTGCTATGCCTAGAGTAGACGATATTTTTCGCCGTGGTCGAGACCATTCTGAACCTATTTGCACTTGCTCGAAGTTGCTCACAATTCGACAGTTCGCTCTGCCCAACAGCGATGCTTTCGCCGTGATAGATTACAAAAATGGTGTATATCTATCAATGCATGAAACACGCTCTGCACAGAGCAGGCGATATTTTTCGTCGTGGTAGGGCTCATCCTGAATCTATTTGCACTTGTTCGAATTGCTCACGATTCGACAGTTCGCTCTGCCCAATAACGATGCTTTCGCCGTGATGATATTCCTATAACTGCAGAAGCAGTTATAGGAAGCGGAGTTATCGAGACTTTGGCTCGATAACTAGTCATGGAACGACTGAGTCGGTCGCTGACGTCCGCCATCACTTAAGAAAGCATCAAAAAAGAAAAATATCAAAAGAAAAAAAGAAAAAGAATAAAAACGGAGGTAATTATGTTTCAAACCCTGATCGCCCAGATAAAGGAATACAAGAAACCCTCAATCCTAGCGTCTCTCTTCATGACGCTAGAAGTCATGTTTGAGATTTCCATTCCCTTTGTCATGGCCAATCTTTTGGACAAAGGTGTCCAGCAATCTAACATGTCTAACATTTGGCTCTATGGTGGCCTCATGTTGGTCTGTGCCTTCCTGTCGCTTTTCTGCGGTATGCAGTCGGCACGCTATGCGGCCTTTGCTTCTGCTGGATTTGCTAAGAATCTACGTCAGGCCATTTTCAAAAAGGTTCAAACCTTCTCTTTTGAAAATATCGATAAGTTCTCAGCTGGTGGTTTGGTAACACGTATGATGACTGATGTTACCAACGTGCAGAACTCTTACCAGATGATTATCCGCATCTGTGTACGTGCACCACTTAATCTGATTTTTGCCATTGCAGCAAGTTTCCTTATCAATGGTGAAATGGCTTGGATTTTCGTTGGTGTAACCCTCTTCCTTGGTCTGGTTTTGGCCATTATTACCAAGATTGTATACCCTCTCTTTACTCAAGTGTTTGAGGCTTATGACAACCTTAACAATAGTATCAAGGAAAATATCACCAACATGCGTGTGGTTAAATCCTATGTTAAAGAGCAGGAAGAGACGGATAAATTCAAGAAGGCTTCACGTCGTATTTACAAGATGTTCATGCGTGCTATTCGTGTGGTTGTCATGTCTAACCCAGCCATGATGTTGTCTATGTACGCATCCTTCCTCATGATTTCTTGGTTTGGTGCTCATCTTATCGTTGTCGGCAAGCTATCTACAGGTGAATTGACTTCCATGTTCAGTTACACCATGACCATCCTCATCTCACTCATGATGTTCATGATGATCTTTGTCATGTTGTCTATCTCTATGGCCTCTGTAGAGCGTATCAATGAAGTGCTTAATACTGAATCTACTATTGTTTCACCTGAAAATGGCTTGACAGAAGTCACAGATGGTTCTATCAGCTTTGATCATGTGGATTTCTCATACACTGATGAAAATGGTGACAAGACCCATGTCCTCAAAGATATTTCGCTTGAGATTAAGTCTGGTGAGGTTATCGGTATCCTTGGTGGAACAGGTTCTGGGAAATCAAGCTTGGTTCAGCTTATTCCTCGTCTTTATGATGTGGAAGCCGGTCAGGTTAGGGTTGCTGGCCGCGATGTTAAGGACTATGATTTGGATAGCTTGCGTAAGCAAGTTGCCATGGTGCTTCAAACCAACGTTCTTTTCTCAGGAACCATTAAGGAAAATATGCGTTGGGGGAATAAACAGGCGACAGATGAAGAAATCATTGAAGCTTGTAAGATTGCCCAAGCCGATGAATTTATTCAAGAGTTTAAAGATGGCTATGACACCAAGATTGAACGTGGTGGAGCCAATGTCTCAGGGGGACAACGTCAACGTCTCTGTATCGCACGTGCCCTCCTCATGAATCCAAAAATCTTGATTCTGGATGATTCAACGTCAGCGGTTGATACTAAGACAGATAGTTTGATTCGTCAAGGTTTGGCATCAAGTCTTAAGGACACCACTAAGATTATCATTGGTCAACGTATTTCATCCATCCAAGATGCAGACCGCATCGTTGTTATGGATGATGGCCGTATCGATGCTATTGGTACCCACGATGAATTGGTGGCTAACAATGCCATTTATCGTGACGTCTACAAGATGCAAACACAAGGGAAAGGAGTAGCAGATGCAGAATAAGAAAAAAGCTAATTGGGGCTCTCTAGCACGTCTTCTACGCTTTTTGTGGCAAGACTACAAACTTTCGCTTTCTATCGCCTTTGTCCTTATTGTGGTTGCTTCCTTGGCAACGGTCAATTTGACGGCTTCTATTCAGTCCTTGGTTGACGTTTATGTTCACCCCATGCTCAAATCTGGTAGCCATGACTTTGGTCCGCTTTTACATTTCTTGACTTCAGTGGCTGTCTTCTGTCTTATCGGTGTGATTGCCAACTATGTGTCATCACTCCTCATGGCGACGATTTCGCAAGATTCTCTACGTTCCCTTCGTAATCAGCTCTTTGCTCGTATGCAAAAGCTTCCTGTTCGCTACTTTGACACTCACCAACACGGTGACATCATGTCTATCTACACCAACGACATCGATGCTCTCCGTCAGGCTGTTGAGCAATCCATTCCACAGTTGCTACAAACGGCTATTACCCTTATCGGGGTAACAGTGACAATGCTTACGGTTAGTCCTCTCCTCTTTATCGTGGTCCTAGTCATGGTAGGTATCATGTTTATGGTCATCAAAAATGTATCAGCCAAATCAGGCCGTTACTTCGGTGAACAACAAAAGAATTTGGGGATTGAGAATGGTTTCATCGAGGAAATGATGTCAGGTCAAAAAGTGGTCAAGGCCTTTGTTCACGAAGAAGAAAGCATGGCTGATTTTGACAAGATTAACGAGCAACTCTTTGAATCTTCTTACTTGGCCAACCGCTATGCCAATGTTCTCATGCCAATTCTTGGGAACTTAGGAAATGTTTCCTTTGTTTTGACCGCCTTGGTTGGTGGACTCTTTGCCCTTAATGGTGTCGGTGGTTTGACTATCGGTGGTCTCATGGCCTTCCTACAATTGAACCGTTCCTTCAACGGACCTATTACTCAGGTCTCTCAACAACTGAACTTTGTTCTTATGGCACTTGCTGGTGCTGACCGTATCTTTGACCTCTTGGATGAGCCAGAAGAAGTAGACCAAGGTAAGGTCACTTTGGTCAACTACGAATTGGTAGATGGTCAGATGGTTGTGACAGACAAGAAAACCAATCTTTGGGCTTGGAAACACCCACGTCCAAATGGCGACTACGAATTGGTCGAGTTGGTCGGAAATGTGGTCTTCCAAGACGTTGATTTCTCTTACGATGGTAAGAAACAAATCCTTCATGACGTTAATCTCTATGCAGACAAGGGGCAAAAGGTAGCCTTTGTGGGTGCGACAGGTGCTGGTAAGACGACGATTACCAACTTGATTAACCGTTTCTACGATATCCAATCTGGTGTGATTACTTATGATGGTATTGATGTCAAGCTGATTGAGAAAGATTCTCTTCGTCGCTCACTTGGTATCGTGCTTCAAGATACCCATCTCTTCACGGGAACTATCGCTGATAATATTGCCTATGGTCGTGCCGATGCGACACGTGAGGAAATTCTTGAAGCTGCCCGTATTGCTAACGTGGATTCCTTTGTACAACACTTGGATAATGGGTATGACACTGTTCTTACAGATGACGGCGCAGGCTTGTCCAATGGGCAACGTCAGCTTATCGCCATTGCGCGTGCTGCCCTTGCCAATGCACCGGTTCTTATCCTTGACGAGGCGACATCCTCTATTGACTCTCGTACCGAAAAAATGGTGCAAGAGGGGATGGACCGACTTATGGAAGGACGTACGGTTTTCGTTATTGCCCACCGTCTTTCAACCATTGTCAACTCTGACGTTATCATGGTTATGGACCACGGACGAATCATTGAACGTGGTGACCACGACAGCCTTATGGAACAAGGTGGTACTTACTACCGACTTTATACCGGTGGTCTGGAAATTGATTAAGACTAAAAAACTCAGGTTTTGCCTGAGTTTTTTTGCATCTGAAGAAAAGGTTTCTTTTGAGACTTTTCTTGTAAAAACGATAGATTTGATATCCTAAATCTCAACTTCTTCTAAACCTTGTGAGTCTAGACGATAGATCTTTTGGCAGACTTGTTTGAGGTAGTTGACATCATGCGATACTGTCAGAATTGCCCCTGAATAGTTCTCGAAGAGCTGTCGGACTTGGGGTTGAGAGGTGGGGGAAAAATTTCTGGTTGGTTCATCTAAGATAAGGAGCTGAGGGCTTTCTAAGACCAGGTGCAGTAGGAGAAGTTTTCCTTTCTGTCCTCCAGATAAATCAGAGATTGCATGGTTCATTTCATCATGACTAAAGTTGAGGTTAGCGAGATGGGAGCTTATAACCTCTCGTTCAGACTTGTCGCCAGTCTTACTCAAAAACGCTATTAGAGACAAATCCAGTGGCAAGATAGTGTCATAATGTTGGGGCATGTAGCCAATGGTCAGGTCTGTCTTTTGGCTAAGTTTTTGGTAGAGATAGTGTAAGAGAGTGGATTTCCCACAGCCGTTATCTCCAACAATACCAATTTTTTCTTGCCCTTTCAAAGAAAGTTTGAGATGGTCAATGGTCAGGTGAGGAGCAATGTTTATCTGCTTTTCATCCAGATTTAAGAGATATTTTCCCTGAGGTAGAGGGTCGATATGAGAGAAGAAAAGTTCAATGCTGTCTTCTTTATCAGGCATCTGTGTCATATCTTGGGCAAGGCGGTCGAAGCGTTTTTCTTGTGAGAGGACTGCCTTCATCTTTTTAGCAAGCAATCGTCCTTGCGTGCTGTCATGCGTATTACGTAGGGTAGTTTGGACATTTTGTTTGATACGATGATGCTTGGCCATGGCTTTGTCATAGGCTTTTTTCTCGGTTTTGGCTTGCTGCATCTGTTGTTGGAAGGTATCAGTGCGTTTTTGGCTATAGTTATCATAGTCGAGGTGCTCCACACTGGTCCTCGCCTGTCGACGACGTTTAAGGAGTTCCAGATGGATAATGGTATCAGCTGTCTGACTTAGTAGGTCCTCGTCATGTGAGATGTAGACGATTGTTTTATCAGAGTGCTTGATAAAGTTTTTTAACCAAGTCATAGTAGTCAAGTCCATATCGTTTGAAGGCTCATCAAGAAAAATGACGTCGTGGGGACGAGATAATTCTCGGATGAGTTGAATTTTGAGTTTCTCACCACCTGATAGAGTGGAGATAAGCTGACTACTGGCAAAACGCTCACTATCAAAACGAAGTTCATCAGCCAGACGATAGAGGATGGCATAGTCAAGGTCATAAGTGTCCGCAAAGAAGTAGTCGTTAAGAGTTAGAGATTGCAAGCTATCCGAAATCTGTTGGGGAATATAGACCTGTGGGCTATCTGTTTTGTTAATAGTTCCCTCGAAAAAAAGATGGTCAAAATGTGCTTTTGGATTGACCAGAAGGGCAAGGAGACTAGATTTTCCATTGCCTTCCTCTCCAATGATGGCGACTTTTTCGCCTAGAGCTATCGTTAGATTTAGATCATGAACGAGTTCACGCAAATCCTTGGTATGTGTTATGGTTAGGTGTTGAATCTGTATCATAGGACTTCCTAGGTCTGAGTGCTTGTAGATATTGTTTCATGAAAAATATGGACAATATCAAAGGTCAAAAAACAGTCCTACCTTATAAGATAGAACTGTCATGAATCTAGCTAAAAAGCTCTCTAGGAGATAGTGATGGTGTGGACGCAAAAAAGCGCGGATACCATCAACAAGTTTTCTACAGAAAAAGAGCGCAAAAAAGACATGAAAACAATCTATCAAATAAAGCAGGTTTATTGTGAATAGATTTAGTTGTTCATGTCTCCATTTACCTCCGAATGTTACTTGTCTCGATTGTACGCTGTCTAACGGATTTTGTCAAATGAAAATCAAAAATCAAGCCCTCTTAGACCGCCGATGCACCTTATCAATAGTCCCCACCTATGCTATACTAGAAGTAATACTGAAAAATGGAGATTATTATGGAAAATAAGTTTGTAAAGAAACCAACCCCTAAGGGGGATAAGACAACAAAAATTGTTTTTATAGGTCTCTTAGTGGCATTGCTTTTTGTAATCGCAGGAACGGCTATCTTTTTTGCTGTGAGTGGTAGCAGTAAGGCTACCAAGGGCTCAGCCTCATCTAGCAAGTCAAGTACAACTGTCTATTCTGGCAGTAATGCAGAAGATCCCTTATTTAAAATCACCCTGACAACCTTCGGGGATAATAAGGAATTTCTACTCGTGACACCAAATCCTGGTCATGATAGAAACATGTTTAACATTGTGGGGGTAGCTGGTCAATACCTAGTCACTCAAGAGTACAAGGGTGATGTATCTGGTAAGAAAAATGCCAAGGGTGAAACTCTTTATAAATATGACTACTTTAATATCTATGTGTATGACACGGAAAAACCAAATCAGAAACCTAAACAAATTGACCTTTTGAAATTGGCTAAAAAAGCTGGGGATGAAGATTATTTAAATCAGGCAGGTCTAAGGCTTTTCATGCTTAATGACCAAGCCTACTTACAAATGCCTTTTGGTGCATCGTCAGCTGATTTTGCTTCTAATAAAAAATACCTCAATCTCAAAACTCAAAAAATCGAGGAGATGAATATCTCAGCTAACTCGAATACTTTGGACTCGGAATTGGAGTACGCTAATGTTGATATGCGTAAGACTTTAGAGCCTTTTGGTCTTGAGATGTGGCCAGGTGCAACTAATGGTAAGGATTTTGATAATCCGTCTGGAACGCCAATTGCTAGTCTACCTGCTCTTTATTACATTTCTGAAAAAGACAGGAGCCTCAATATGGATAGTACCAATTTTGCCAAAGAGCAAAAGGAAGCCTATGAAGCTGTTAAGACCAAACATGCTAGAATCTATACCCTTCCAAGTAAAATCAATAACGAAACCTGGTTCAATACCTTGCTCCATTGGATGGCACCTGAAGGGCAGGATGCCTACGAGTTACCGGTTAGGGCTTTTAGACCGACTCAGGAAGAAGGTAAAGTCAAGTCCTATCAAGAATTACAGTCTTGGAATGACAACCATATCAGAAAAAAATAGAGGAAGTTACCTCTGAAACTAATAAGATGATTAACTCAAGTTTATGATGCTTGGGTTTTTTATTTTTTTGAAAATGTAGTAGGTGACTATGGTCGTGAAAGGCAATTATTAAATTGTATATCAATGGTTTATCGAGGGTGTTACAGAATCGGATGGTTTGTAATAAGAAGGCAAAAATTAGAATAAAAGTAAGAAAATCAGCCAATAAAATGAGTTAAATCCTCTCATAAGTCTAACATCTTCCGTGAAAAACATGAGAAAGTTAGGAATGAAAAGAAAATAAAATAGAAATTTGAAAACGGTATAAAGCAAATAAAATCAAGGGTTTTACACTTGTAAAGGAAAAAAACAAACAAAAGTTGTTGGCTGAATTGTCAGACAACTTGATTTTTTTTAAAAAAGTTGACTTAATCACTTGACCATAAATTGTCAGAATGTTAGAATGTAATAGAATCATGAGTTCAAGTATAGGATTCTTGTATACTCGTGACCTATAACTAACTATTTCATACAGAGGGAGACTTGAAATGAAAGACATTTTTAACAGACGCCAACGATTTTCATTGCGTAAATATTCGTTTGGTGTCGCTTCAGTCTTGCTAGGAACGGCACTCTTTGCTGCTCATACTGCACAGGCTGATGAAGTCATAGCACCCGATGCTTCTTCATCAAACCCTGGTTCATCAGTTGAGGGCGAAAGTTCGTCAGACCTGGTTGAGACGTCTACAGCATCAACAGCTCAAGCAGATCCTACTGCAGCTGTATCTTCTACTGATGCAACTGCGTCAACATTTAACTTGACGCCAGAAGCATCAGCAACAGATAAGGCTGCCGCAGAGACAACTGACAAACAAGCTACAGAAACTGCAAAACCTGAAGCAGCAAAACCAGCTTCAGAGGCTGCAAAACCAACTGAGAAAGCTACTTCAGAAGCAGCTAAGCCAACAACAGCAGCATCAACAGCTGCAGCCAGCAACAACGTTGAAACAACAGCTTCAGCGACAGCAGCTTCAAACGCTTCAACTACAGCAGCTAATCGTTCTGCAGCAACAGCAGCTCCAGTAGCTGAAGAAACTGCAGCAGCCGAAACTGCGGCAGAAGTTACAAGCGCTCAACCAAATGTTGCTACACGTGCTAACGTAGCAAGCGCTGGTGTAGACCGTGCTTCAGTTGCAAGAGCAAATGAGGAACGTACAAATGCTGGTGCTATGGTAGCAAGCCGCCGTCGTAACCGTCGTGCCGCTACAGACCACAATAACGAGCCGGTTGCTGTAGCAACTTTCCTAAAAGACGGTGAAGTTGCTACACCTGATATGACGGATCCAAATGGTGCAAGTGTTCGTTCGCAAACTGTACCATCAGGCTATTCTGCTAAAGAAGGCGATGTATACACTTATAGTATTGTAGACCTTACTCGTTTCAATGAACGTTACAATACAAACTACTATGTACGTGCTTACAAGAGGTTTGATGCTTCAACAGATACGACTGTTGAATTGATGGATAAAAACACTGGCAATGTAGTAGAAACAAGAACGATTACAGCTTCTAGTGGTATTCAAAAATTCACGACTACCAAGTCTGCATCTAGGGGAGAATTAACTTTCCAAGTTGATTACGATCCAGGTACAGGAGCTGGCCCTGGTAAAACTGACCAACCATTCATTCAGTTTGGTTATGAAGTTGGAGCAAGTATTCAAGCTTTAGTTGCACCAGGACACCAACTTACACCTGACGAACAAAAATTATACGATGCTGTTTATGCTGCTCGTACATCAACAGATATTATCAACGTTGTAGAACCAGCTTATAACGGTCGTACGATTACGGATACTAATGCCAAGATTCCAGTATCAGTTAATAAAACAACTTACTATAAAGTAGTTGATAAAAACAACCCAACATTTAATGCGAATAAAACTGATGTAACTGTTCAAGATTATAAAGCAAATGGTAATGAAGTAGACTTAGCTTCATACACTCTTAAAGCTATGGAAGGTCAAAACTTCACAGCATCTGGAGAGCGCCAATTTGATGGATACAAACTTTATCAAGCAGCTGATGCAAATGATCAATCAGGTTATGTAAGCCGTCCTTACACTGTTGGTACGAAATTCATGGATGCTGAGCGTGCAGGAATTAAACGTATTAAAGAAATTGTAGGTGAAGATGGAACTGTAGTTGTTCGCGTTTACTTACTAGATCCGAAACAACAAAACAAACGTTCTGATGGTACATTGAGCACTGATGGCTACATGTTGCTAGCAGAAACGAAACCAATTAAACCAGGTGATTACAACAAACAAGAATTAGCTGTTAAGAAATCACCTCTTAATACAATTGCTTTCACTGATAGTAAAGGTGTAACCTATGCAAATGGTAAGGAAGTTCCCTTTGACTTCCAAAAAGCTGCTGGATACACACCGTATAAGACTGTCTTTGTTCCATTCTTGGGAGATAATATTGGACACCTTTCTCCAAACGAACAATTGATTCGTGGGGTAAATGGTATTGGTACCAACGTTGACTTGCTCAACTCATTGACACCATATAAACAACCAATCTACTACTATGTTAAACAAGAACCTGTAACAGTAACTCCAGAAGTTGAAAAACAACTTGAAGGACGTGTACTTGTTGATGGTGAATTTAGCTTCAAGATTGAAAAAGATCAAGAAAATAAATCACTACCAGGATATGAAGAAACTGTCACTAACAAAAACGGCAAAGCAACATTTAGCAAATTAACCTTTAATAAAGTTGGTACATACACTTACACAATCACTGAGGTTAAAGGATCAGATACAAACGTCGATTACGATGGCATGACAGTTAAGATGACTGTTACTGTAACTGAAAACTCTAAAGGTGATTTGCAAGCTTCAGTTAAATACAGTGGTACTGGTGGATTTGCCTCAAGCGCAGATGATAAAGTCTTCAACAACTACGTTGTAGCTCCAGTTAAAACTAAGTTTGACTTTAGCAAGGCTCTCGCAGGTCGTGAGTTGAAAGCCGGTGAATTCAGCTTCGTATTGAAAGATTCAACTGGTAAAGTTCTTCAAACTAAGACAAATACTAAAGAAGGTGTTGTAGCCTTTGATGATTTGACCTTTGACAATACTCAAGTTGGTACTCACAAGTACACTGTAGAAGAAGTTATTCCAGAAAATAAAGAAGCTGGTATGACTTACGATACAATGAAAGCTGAAGTAACAATCACTGTTACTAAGGAAGGTCACGTTCTTAAAGCAACAAACACTCTTCCAGCAGATACAGAGTTCAACAATACATTCACTCCTGCTGCAACACAAGCTCAATTCAAGTTTACTAAGAAACTTGAAGGTAAAGAGCTCACTAAGGATGCCTTCACATTTGAATTGCTTGAAAATGGTAAAGTAATCCAAACTAAGAAGAATGCGGCTGACGGAACAATCCAATTCGACGCTATTTCTTACGATAAAGAAGGTTCTCACACTTACACAGTACGTGAAGTAGCTGGAACAGATACAAACATCGATTACGATGATATGAATGCAGTAGTAACTGTTAACGTTACTAAAGATGCTGCATCTGGTATCTTGACTGCTAATGTTACAATGCCAGAAGATACAGAGTTCAACAACTTTGCAGTAGCTCCAGTTAAGACTCGTTTCGACTTCAGCAAAGCTCTTGCGGGTCGTGAGTTGAAAGCTGGTGAATTCAGCTTCGTATTGAAAGATTCAACTGGTAAAGTTCTTCAAACTAAGACAAATACTAAAGAAGGTGTTGTAGCCTTTGACGATTTGACTTTTGACAATACACAAGTTGGCACTCACAAGTACACTGTAGAAGAAGTTCAAGGTTCTGAAGCAGGAATGCAATATGATACGATGAAAGCTGAAGTAACAATTACTGTTACTAAAGAAGGTCACGTACTTAAAGCAACAAATACTCTTCCTGCAGATACAGAGTTCAACAATACCTTCACATCAGCTCCTACTCAAGCTCAATTCAAGTTCACTAAACGTCTTGAAGGTAAAGTACTTGAAGCAGATGCCTTCACATTCGAATTGCTTGAAAATGGCAATGTAATCCAAACTAAGAAAAATGCTGCAGATGGTTCAATCACATTTGATGCGATTGAATACAGCGCTGAAGGTGAACACACTTACACTGTGCGTGAAAAAGCTGGTAACGATACAAATATCGATTACGATACTATGAACGCAGTAGTGAAAGTTAAAGTTACTAAAGATGCCGCTACAGGTCTCTTGAGTACTGCTGTTACAATGCCTGAAGACACTGAGTTCAACAACTATGTAGTTGCTCCAGTTGTAACTAAGTTCGACTTTACTAAGAAATTGGCAGGTCGTGAACTTAAAGCAGGTGAATTCAGCTTCGTATTGAAAGATTCTACAGGTGCAGTAGTTGAAACAGTTAAAAATGATGCTGCTGGTAATGTTTCATTCTCTAACTTGTCATTCGACAACACTAAAGTAGGTACTCATACTTATACAGTAGAAGAAGTTATCCCAGCCAACAAAGAGTTTGGTATGACTTACGATAAGATGAAAGCTACTGTTACAGTTGAAGTTGCTAAGAACGGTCACACATTGACTACTGTTACAAACGTTACATCAACTGGTGGTGTAGACGCTAACGGTAATGCAACTGACGGTACTGCAGATAAAGAATTCAACAACAAAGTCACTCCTCCAGAAACTCCTGAATTCCAACCAGAAAAATTTGTCGTTTCTAAAGAGAAATATGACATTACTGGTGACAAGTTGATGGATGACGACGATGATGTACCTGGTAACGAGTACACAGCAACAAATGAGAATCCATATGTTGATGGTGTTAAAAACAACGAACCAGAAAACTTGAATACTAAGACTGTTGAACGCGGTTCTAAATTGGTATACCAAGTATGGCTTGATACTACTAAATTCACAGAAGCTAACAACATCCAATACGTTGGTGTATCTGATACATACGATGCAGAAAAATTGAACGTTAACGCTGCTGACATCAAAGCATACGATTCAGTAACTGGTGTAGACGTGACTGCTAAATTCGACATCAAAGTTGAAAATGGCACAATCACTGCAACTTCTAAAGATGAATTTATCAAAGATAAAGTAAACAATCCTGTTATCGATACTACTAAATTCGCATTTGGACGTTACTATAAATTTGATATCCCAGCAACTGTTAAAGAATCTGTTAAAGCTGGTGCTGATATTGAAAATACAGCCAACCAAACAGTTCACGTTTACAACCCAGTAAGCAAGACAGTTGAAAAACCTGAAAAACCAACCCAAAAACGTGTTAACAGCGTTCCAGTTCCAGTGGAAATGAACTTCACTAAACGTTTGGAAGGTCGTGAACTTCAAGCTAACGAATTCGAATTCGTATTGAAGAAAGACGGCGTTGAAGTTGAACGCGTGAAGAACGACGCTGCTGGTAAGATTGTCTTCAAGACTCTTAAATTTGGTCGCGATGATCTTGGTAAGACTTACAACTACACAGTAGAAGAAACTCCTGGTACAGATACAACTGTCAAATACGACACAATGGTTGCCACTGTTAAAGTTGTTGTTTCACACGACGGTACAGCTAAAGCAATCGTTGCCAACGTAACAGATGCTGCTGATAAAGAATTCAACAACCGTGTAACACCTCCAGAAGAACCTAAGTTCCAACCAGAGAAATACGTTGTTTCTAAAGCGAAATTCGATATCACTGGTACTAAACTCGTTGATGATGATTCTGAATTGACAGATAAATATGGTGAAACAAACAACAATCCATATGTTGATAATACAGACAACAACGAAGCTGAAAACTTGAATACCAAGACAGTTGAACGTGGATCTAAACTTTACTACCAAGTATGGCTGGATACAACTAAATTTGATGTAGCTAACAAAGACAACATCCAAACAGTAGGAATCACAGATAACTACGACAAGGATAAATTGACTGTTAATGCTTCAGACATCAAGGTTTATGATTCAGTAACTGGTGCAGATGTTACTAACAAGTTCGATATCACTGATAACAACGGTGTTCTTACAGCTAACCTTAAAGCTGGCTTTACTAAGTCACTTGGCGACGCTGAAAATACACAAATCATTGATACAACTAAGTTTGAATTTGGACGCTACTATAAATTTGATATTCCAGCAACAGTGAAAGACGATGTTGTAGCTGGTGCAGATATCGAAAACAAAGCAGCTCAAGTTGTTAACTACTACAACCCAGTAAGCAAGACAGTTGAAAAACCAAACAAACCAACTGAAAAACGTGTCAACAGTGTTCCAATCTCAGTAGAATTCAACTTCACTAAGAAATTGGAAGGTCGTGACCTTAAAGCTGGCGAATTCACATTCGAGTTGAAAGATAGCGACAATGTTGTGATTGCAACTGCAACCAACGATGCAGCTGGTAAGATTAAATTCTCTCCAGTAGAGTACACAAATAAAGCTGGTAAAACTGTTACAGCCCTTAAATACAAGAAGGGTCAAGAAGGTACTTACAAGTACACTGTAACAGAGGTTAAGGGTACAGATGCAACTGTCGATTACGATACAATGGCTGCTGTTGTAACTGTTACTGTTTCTCATGACGGTACAGCCAAAGCCTTGATCACAAATGTGACAGAACCTGCGGATAAAGAATTTAACAACACAGTTCGCCCTCCAGAAGAACCTAAGTTCCAACCAGAGAAATATGTTGTCTCTGAAGAGAAATTCGATATCACTGGTGATAAGCTCGTTGATGACGATAAAGAGTTGGCAGACAAGTACGCAGATACAAATGCGAACCCATACGCTGACGATGCCTCAAACAACGAAGCTCAAAACTTGAATACTAAGACTGTTAACCGTGGCGACAAGTTGGTTTACCAAGTATGGCTTGATACAACTAAATTCGACGCAGCTAACAAGGACAATATCCAATCAGTAGGAATCTCAGATGACTACGATGAAGCTAAATTGGAACTTGATGCTACTAAGATTAAAGCTTACGATTCAGTAACAGGTGATGATGTTACAGCTAAATTCGATATCACTGTGAACAACGGTGTGATTACTGCAACACTTAAAGATGGCTTCACTAAGTCACTTGGCGATGCAGAAAACACTCAAGTTATCGACACAACTAAATTCGCCTTCGGTCGTTACTACAAGTTCGACATCCCAACAACAGTTAAAGCTGATGTTCCTGGTGGTGCAGATATCGAAAATACTGCGGCTCAAGTAGTAAACTACTACAACCCAACAACTAAGAAAGT
>NZ_JVGR01000010.1:0-1176 GCF_001073005.1 Streptococcus sp. 449_SSPC | reverse complement strand
AAATGGCGCGAGACGGAATCGAACCGCCGACACATGGAGCTTCAATCCATTGCTCTACCAACTGAGCTACCGAGCCATATTGCGGGAGCAGGATTTGAACCTACGACCTTCGGGTTATGAGCCCGACGAGCTACCTAGCTGCTCCATCCCGCGTTAATTATAAGGAGGATGTGGGATTCGAACCCACGCACGCTTTTACACGCCTGACGGTTTTCAAGACCGTTCCCTTCAGCCGGACTTGGGTAATCCTCCAAATATTATAATTAATATATGGACCTTGTAGGACTCGAACCTACGACCGCTCGGTTATGAGCCGAGTGCTCTAACCAGTTGAGCTAAAGGTCCAAGAAATCCATATATATAGCGGCGAAGGGGATCGAACCCCCGACCTCCCGGGTATGAACCGGACGCTCTAGCCAGCTGAGCTACACCGCCATAAATCGGGAAGACAGGATTCGAACCTGCGACCCCTTGGTCCCAAACCAAGTGCTCTACCAAGCTGAGCTACTTCCCGATAAAAATGCACCCTAGAGGAGTCGAACCTCTAACCGCCTGATTCGTAGTCAGGTACTCTATCCAGTTGAGCTAAGGGTGCTCATTATTATATTATGCCGAGGACCGGGATCGAACCGGTACGAAAGTTTCCTTTCGCAGGATTTTAAGTCCTGTGCGTCTGCCAGTTCCGCCACCCCGGCTCCTCAAGCGAACGACGGGATTCGAACCCGCGACCCCCACCTTGGCAAGGTGGTGTTCTACCACTGAACTACGTTCGCATTTTATGCCGGCTACATGACTTGAACACGCGACCCTCTGATTACAAATCAGATGCTCTACCAACTGAGCTAAGCCGGCTAACTTTTCTAATGCGGGTGAAGGGACTTGAACCCCCACGCCGTTAAGCGCCAGATCCTAAATCTGGTGCGTCTGCCAATTCCGCCACACCCGCATATATGACCCGTACTGGGCTCGAACCAGTGACCCATTGATTAAAAGTCAATTGCTCTACCAACTGAGCTAACGAGTCTCAAATATTTCTACTTGACGGTCCCGACGGGAATCGAACCCGCGATCTTCGCCGTGACAGGGCGACGTGATAACCGCTACACCACGGGACCTATGGGAGTTAACGGGATCGAACCGCTGACCCTCTGCTTGTAAGGCAGATGCTCTCCCAGC
>NZ_JVGR01000009.1:0-64845 GCF_001073005.1 Streptococcus sp. 449_SSPC | reverse complement strand
GAGTATACCACCGAAACTAAGTATTTCCTCATTTATGGGATATTTAAAGGGCAAAAGTAGTTTAATGATATTTGATCGACACGCTAATTTAAAGTATAAATCTGGGAATCGCAAATTTTGGTGTCGAGGCTTTTATGTTGATACGGTTGGACGAAATCAGAAGCGAATTGAAGAATATATTCGTAATCAATTACAAGAGGACGTGGTAGCAGAGGCTTTCAGCCGAAGAGCAAGCCACCCGTTCTCACGGGTGGTTTTAACTATTCCGTTTATGAAGAAAATATTAGTAGGGCTTAGATCCCTGTGCAAAATTCCTCGTTTATGCACTAGAGATATAGTGTGAAGTATTTGCCGTAAAATATTAAATTTTGATTCATCTGGTAATTCGCTTTCTTTAATATAATTAGCAAAAGTAAAATCCGCTTTTTCCATTGTGTAGGAATAATTATCGATATTAAAGTCATATACATTTATAATACTTTCAATATCTGAACATGATTTTGTAATTTCAAACTCTCTACGAAATCGACTTCTTAGCGATTCATGTCTAACCGAGTCTTCATTTAATTTTTTTAATACTAATCCTGTAGATTTTTGTAGAAAAATATCTGCAAATCCACCTTTTCCGATTTCTACTAAATCTTGATTGGTTTCTACTAAGAAGAATTCATTGCCTTTTTTTGACAAATACAATGAATAAATTGAGCAGACTTTATTTAATTCCGTTAAAACCTTTTGTTGGTATTCTAAAGAATCAACTTCACCTTTTTAACGTTCTGTTAAAAGATATTGTTTGCTCAATATAATGCTGAAAAAAAGATCAAGTTTACCAGTTTCAGAGAAACTTAGTAATTTATCATTTACATAAACCCATCTTGTTGGGAACCCTTGACGGTAAACATCACTAAAACCGAAATAGCTATTAAAAAAGTCTACTAACTGTGGGCCAGTTTTATAGGTAAATAATTCTGTTTCATCCCCACAGAATATTTTTGCAAGTGTTTTGTAAAATTCTGGATTGATCAATAACGATACCTCTATCATAAATAAGCTAATAGATTCATTATAGCACTATAAATAAAGAAGACTATCTTTGTAATACACTTACTTAATTTTTTATATATCAACAATTTATTTGGTCAATTTAATTTGCTTAATTGACAGAAAAATGAAAGATCTCATTCAATCAGATCTATTTATTTTTTATGAATAAGTTGTACAACCTTGCTAAAGGTTGATATAAAGCTATTTATAAATCACTTGGACACAAACCGTGTCCAATCAGATTTTACGATAAAAAGGTAGAGAAAAAGGTAGAGTTTGAATTGAAATACAGTGCAATAAACTGCAATTGACAAAAAGAAAAAACGCTTGAAATCAGCGTTTTTCTTTTGTATTGATTCGTATTGAATCCTTATTTTACTTCAGTAAAGATTACGTGTTTACGCAATTTTGGTGAGTATTTTTTCAATTGAAGACGGTCTGGAGTGTTACGTTTGTTTTTTGAAGTAAGGTACAAGCGTTCACCAGATTCTTTGTGTTCAAGTGTAATATTTACGCGCATGGTATCTCCCTTCTATTATTTAGTTGCGTTAGCTTTAGCGATTTTACGTCCTTTGTAGTATCCTTTAAGTGATACACGGTGTGAACGTGAGTAATCTCCAGTTGTTTCGTCAAATTGTACTGATGGAGCAGTCAATTTGTAGTGTGTACGACGTTTGTTTTTCTTCGCTTTTGAAGTGTGACGTGCAGGTACTGCCATTTCTTTATTTCCTCCGAATTAATATTTATGTTCTTGATTTTAAATCAACTATAACAGAATAACATATCTTTTTTGTAAAGTAAAGTTGCTTGACAAAAAAACTTGTCAATAAAATATATAGTTAAAAACTATATCGTATGATAACAAATATATATTTCACAGCTATAACAGCAAGTGCTAGAATAGGCTTATTATTACATTAAGTGAAAGCATAAAAGGAGTAAATAACTATGAGTAAAGTTCATTATCATTTTGATCATGTTGGTTCTTACCTTCGTCCACAAGCTTTAAAAGAAGCACGTGAAAAATTTGCCAATGGTGAGATTTCGCAAGATGAATTGTTGAAAGTACAAGATGAATTGGTTAAGGAATTGGTTCATCATGAAGTAGAAAATGGTCTTCAAGTCGTTTCTGATGGTGAATTTGGTCGTTCTTGGTGGCACCTTGACTTCCTATGGAACCTAACTGGTTTTGAAGCTTACCAACAAGAGGATTCATATAAATTCCATGGAGCTAAGACACGTACAACTAACGTTCGTATCAATGGTAAAATTGCTGAAAATCCTAATCATCCTTTCTATCGTGACTTTGAATATCTTAAATCAGTGACTCCTGAAGGAATTACTCCAAAAGTAACTATTCCAAGTCCATCACTCATCATTAAGCGTGACCACCGTAGTGATCTTTATGCAGATTACTATGATTCATGGACAGATTTCCTTGATGATTTGGCTAAAGCTTACCATGATACCATCCAACATTTCTACGATTTGGGTGCACGTTATGTACAGTTGGATGATACGACTTGGGGTTATTTGATTCAACAGTTTGAGAATGAAAAAAATAATCCTGAGAAAACAGCTGAGTTGGCAAAAATTGCTGAGGATGATGTGTACACTATCAATAAAGCCTTGGAAGGTCTTCCAGAAGATTTGACTTTGGCTACTCATATTTGTCGTGGGAACTTTAAGTCAACTTATCTTTTTGAAGGTGGCTATGATTCAGTAGCTAAATATCTTGGTCAATTGAACTATGATATCTTCTTCTTGGAATACGATGATGCGCGTTCAGGTAGCTTTGCACCACTTCCAACGATTTGGAATAACCGTGATCATGTTGAATTGGTGCTTGGTGTGATTACTTCTAAGGATCCAGCTTTGGAAGATGTAGATGCTGTCATCGCTCGTATTCATGAAGCGGCTGAGCTTGTACCACTTAAGAACCTTGGTATCTCAACTCAATGTGGTTTTGCCTCAACTGAAGAAGGTAATATCTTGACTGAGCAAGATGAGTGGAATAAATTGCAATTGATTAAAACAATTACTGATAAAGTTTGGTCATAATAGAAAAAATGCAGAGGACAGGCTCAGCTTGTTCTCTCTTTTTATGAATATAGAAAGGAAGTGTCATGAATTATAAAGAGGTGGTGGCCAGTATCAAGTTGTTGTTGGGAGTGATGTACCAAATATATACCGCGCTTTGGAAGGGTTATTGGATCTAGATGAAGTATCTAAGGAATCATCGGAAAAACAAGATAGAACTCCTCTTCAAAGCTTTTTAGCCCTTATTTCTGGGATTTTCACCCCAATCTTACCAGTAATTACAGCAGCAGGGATGATCAAGGCTGTTTTGTCCTTTTGGGTTGTCTTTAAGGTAGTAGCTGTAGATGATGTTAACTATCAAGTTCTTAATTTTATTGGCGATGCTGGATTTTATTTCTTACCTGTATTTTTAGGTGCCTCAGCAGCTCGACAGTTTAAGACGAATGCTCAATTGGGGATGTTGATTGGTGCTATTTTATTACACCCAACTTTTACTCAGATTGTGACAACTGCCAAGGAATCAGGTCATGGCGTCTCTTTCTTTAGTATTCCTCTTACATTAACTTCTTACTCATCAACGGTTATCCCTGTTATTTTGGCAGTTTGGTTTATGAGTTACGTGGAGCGCTTTGCGATTAAAATTTCACCAAAGGCTGTGAAGTTTTTCTTGGTTCCTATGATTACGACCTTAATTACTGCAATCGTAACACTTTTGATTTTAGGTCCAATTGGTGTTGTCATTGGTAACTGGTTGGGTGACTTCTTTAAGTGGTTGGAAAACTTTGGCCCATGGGTTGTTCCGACAATTGTAGGAGCAACCTTCCCGTTAATGGTTACAACAGGAACTCACTATGGCTTAGTATCCATTGGAATCAATAACCGTATGACTATTGGTTATGATACGATTGCACAGCCAGGTGCTTTGGCTTCAAATGTGGCTCAGGGTGGAGCAGCTCTTGCTATTGCTTTAAAAACTAAGGATACCAATAAAAAAGCTCTGGCTTCATCTGCTGGAATTACTGCAATTTGTGGGATTACGGAACCGGCTCTTTATGGGGTAACTTTGCAAAATAAAGCTGCCCTCATAGGATCTATTGTTGCAGGGGGAGTAGGTGGCTTCTTCCTTGGTATTTTAGGTGCGAGAAATTTTGCAGGTGCTTCCCCAGGTCTCTTGACGATTGCAGCCTATATCGGTGAAGATACACTTAAATATTTTTACACAGCTATTGGAGGTCTCGTAATTTCTGTTGTAGTCTCTTTTATTGTGACCTTCGTTCTTTATAAAGAAGATTAATGATTGTGGCAGGCCGAGAGGTCTGTTTCTTTCTTACGTTGAAAAAACCTCTACCATTTCCCAAAAGCTATGTAAATTATGATAGAATAGAGTGATTATATCTGTAATAACGGAAAAGGAGGGCAGGTCTATTTGAGACCTGTATCATCATTATGAAACTTCAAAAACCTAAGGGAACGCAGGATATTTTACCTGCTGATAGTGCTAAATGGCAGTACGTAGAAAATGTTGCACGTGAAACATTTAATAAATACAATTATGGTGAAATTCGTACACCTATGTTTGAACATTACGAGGTCATTTCACGTTCAGTAGGTGATACAACTGACATCGTTACTAAGGAAATGTACGATTTTCATGATAAGGGAGACCGTCATATTACACTTCGTCCAGAAGGAACAGCACCGGTTGTACGCTCTTATGTAGAAAATAAACTCTTTGCGCCAGAGGTTCAAAAACCCGTTAAAGTTTATTATATTGGATCAATGTTCCGTTATGAACGTCCTCAAGCAGGACGCTTGCGTGAGTTCCACCAACTTGGTGTAGAGTGCTTTGGATCAAAAAATCCAGCCACAGATGTTGAAACCATTGCTATGGCCTACCAACTTTTTAATACGCTTGGCATCAAGGAAGTTACCCTTCATTTGAATAGCCTTGGAAATACTGAGAGTCGTCTGGCTTATCGTCAGGCCTTGATTGACTACTTGACACCAATGCGTGATACTTTATCAAAAGATAGTCAACGCCGTTTGGATGAAAATCCTTTGCGAGTACTCGATTCAAAAGAAAAAGAAGATAAGGTTGCAGTTGAAAATGCACCCTCTATTCTTGATTATTTAGATGACGAAAGTCAAGCGCACTTTGACGAAGTGCGTGCCATGCTCGATAATCTTAACATTCCTTATGTGATTGATACTAATATGGTACGTGGTCTTGATTACTACAACCACACGATTTTTGAATTTATTACCACTATTGATAAGTCAGAATTGACAATCTGTGCGGGCGGTCGTTACGATAGTTTGGTTGAATACTTCGGTGGTCCAGAAACAGCTGGTTTTGGTTTTGGACTTGGTTTAGAACGCTTGCTTTTGGTTCTTGATAAACAAGGTATTGAACTTCCGGTGGAAGAAAATCTAGATGTTTACATTGCAGTACTTGGTTCAGGTGCTAATGGTAAAGCTCTTGAGTTAGTTCAAGCTATCCGCTATCAAGGATTTAAAGCTGAACGTGATTACCTTGGACGGAAGATTAAGGCACAATTCAAGTCAGCAGATACCTTCAAGGCCAAGACTGTTATCACATTAGGTGAGAGTGAAGTGGAGTCAGGTCAAGTTAATGTCAAAAATAATTCTACTCGTGAGGAAGTTACTGTAAGTTTCGAAGAGCTAACTAAGAACTTTGTAGCAGTCCTCAAACAGTTAGAAAAGTAGGGGGCATATGATTAGTATAGTTGATATGCTCAAACGGAGTGAAAAGTTTAGTTTGGCTTTTGATCGTAGTATGCCTATTCGTTTCCAACAACAGTTTTGGCAGTTGATTGCCTTTCTTGATAAACATGATATTACTTGGTTTAATGATGAGCCTGCAAGTGATCATGCGATGTGTCAGCAATTACTTGGTCAAGTTTGGCGTCAGGATTGTCAAGATGTGGTCTTGAGTTTTGAAACCCAGGAACGTTATTTGGGATGGCAGGTAGACGAGGAAACTGATGAACTTAGTGTTATCATTGAAGATGTTTACGGATTCCGTTGGAATAGTTTACTTGACTTAGAAACAGCCGATTATCGTTTTGAAGATTTTGAAGAGTTTGCTGAGGATTACGTGGATACTAGTGATTTGTTGAAACAATTTGGCAAATAGTTTTATAAAAAAGAAAGTCTATTAAAATTCTAACCTGAAATGGGTGGGGTTTTGATGGGCTTTTTGCTATAATAGTTAAGACTAAAAAATTAACGAAAGAAGTGTATTTATGGAACGTTCTATGTATGCCGGACGTGTTCGTAGTGAACACATCGGAACTACTATTACTTTGAAAGGTTGGGTATCTCGCCGTCGTAACCTCGGAGGTTTGATTTTCATCGATCTTCGTGACCGTGAAGGTTTGATGCAGTTGGTTGTTAACCCTGATAATGCGGATGCTAATGTTGTTGAAACAGCTGAAAGCTTGCGTAGTGAATTTGTTATTGAAGTAACAGGAACTGTTGAAGCGCGTGAACAAGCTAATGATAACTTACCTACAGGTGCTGTCGAACTTAAAGTTGAAGACCTTAAAGTCCTTAATACTGCTAAAACAACACCATTTGAAATCAAAGATGGTGTTGAGGCTAGTGATGATACACGTATGCGTTACCGCTACTTGGATCTTCGTCGTCCAGAGATGTTGGAAAACTTTAAGCTCCGTGCAAAGGTAACTCACGCCATCCGTAATTATCTTGATGACTTGGAATTTATCGATGTTGAAACGCCAATGTTGACAAAATCTACACCAGAAGGTGCTCGTGATTACTTGGTTCCAAGCCGTGTTAGCCAAGGTCACTTTTATGCTCTTCCGCAAAGTCCTCAAATCACTAAACAATTATTGATGAATGCTGGTTTTGACCGTTATTATCAAATTGTTAAGTGTTTCCGTGATGAAGATTTGCGTGGAGACCGTCAACCTGAGTTTACACAAGTTGACTTGGAAACGTCATTCCTTAATGAGCAAGAAATCCAAGATATTACAGAGGGATTGATTGCTAAGGTTATGAAAGAAACTAAAGGGATTGAAGTTACATTACCATTCCCACGCATGTCTTATGATGATGCCATGAATAACTATGGTTCTGACAAGCCAGATACACGCTTTGACATGCTTTTACAAGACTTGACAGAAGTTGTCAAGGGTGTAGACTTCAAAGTATTTGCTGAGGCACCAGCTGTTAAGGCAATTGTTGTCAAAGGAAATGCAGACAAGTACTCACGTAAAAGTATTGACAAGTTGACAGAGTTTGCCAAACAATTTGGCGCAAAAGGTCTTGCTTGGGTTAAGATGACTGACGGAGCTCTAGCAGGTCCAGTTGCTAAATTCTTGACAAGTATTGAAGATAAGTTGACAGATGCTTTACACCTTGAAGAGAATGATCTAGTTCTTTTTGTAGCAGATACACTTGAAATCGCTAATAGCACACTTGGTGCTTTGCGTAATCAAATTGCTAAAGAACTTGACATGATTGACAACACTAAGTTTAACTTCCTTTGGGTTGTCGATTGGCCAATGTTTGAGTGGTCTGAAGAAGAAGGGCGCTATATGTCTGCTCACCACCCATTTACTTTGCCAACAGAAGATTCTGCAGCAGAGCTTGAAGGAGATCTTTCCAAGGTACGTGCTGTAGCTTATGATATTGTCTTGAATGGTTATGAGCTTGGTGGAGGTAGTCTACGTATCAATCATAAAGACCTACAGGAACGTATGTTGAAAGCTCTTGGTTTCTCTGAAGAATCAGCCTATGAGCAATTTGGATTCCTTCTTGAAGCTATGGACTATGGTTTCCCACCACATGGTGGTTTGGCTATCGGTCTTGACCGCTTCGTCATGCTTCTTGCAGGTAAAGATAATATCCGTGAAGTGATTGCCTTCCCTAAAAATAATAAGGCATCAGATCCTATGACTCAGGCTCCAAGTCTTGTGGCTGATAAACAGTTAGAAGAACTTGCCCTTCATGTAGATTTAGAAAATGAATAAAGCACCTCTTCATAAACATGTTAAATTTGTAGCGAAAAAGTCTGCGAAGAAAATGGGCGTTTTGCAGGCTGCACGTAGTATTTCCCGTGAAAAATATACTGAAAAAGTTTCAGCTTCTTTACTTTACGGGCTCTTATCGTCAATCGCCGTTAATTTCTTTTTTCAACCTGGACATGTTTACTCCAGTGGAGCGACAGGTTTGGCACAGGTTTTATCGGCATTGAGTGTTAGAACTTTAGGCTTTGAGATACCAGTATCATTGACTTTCTATGCGATTAATATCCCTCTCTTGATTATGGCTTGGTATAAGATTGGCCATAAATTTACAATCTTTACCTTTATTACAGTAACGATGAGCTCCCTTTTTATTCAGGTGATGCCACATGTAACCTTGACAGAGGATCCTTTGATCAATGCTATCTTTGGTGGTTTGGTCATGGGTACGGGGATTGGTTTCGGTTTAAAATCACGTATCTCTAGTGGGGGGACGGATATCGTTAGCCTCACTATTCGTAAGAAAACAGGTCGTGATGTTGGTAATATCTCCTTGATTGTCAATGGAATTATCATGGTTTTTGCGGGCATTCTTTTTGGTTGGAAATATGCTCTTTATTCAATGGTGACTATTTTTGTTTCTAGTCGAGTTACAGATGCGATTTTCACAAAACAAAAGAAAATGCAGGCTATGATTGTCACAAGTAATCCTGACCCAGTTGTAAGGATGATTCAGAAGAAACTCCACCGTGGAGTAACGCTGATTAATGATGCGGAAGGGACTTATAATCACGAAAAGAAAGCAGTATTACTGGCGATTATTACGCGTGAAGAGTATACTGACTTCAAGCATTATATGAGAAAGGCAGATCCCAAAGCCTTTGTCTCCATCGCAGAAAATGTACATATTCTAGGTCGTTTTGTTGATTTAGATGACTAACAAAAAAAGGAAGTTGACGAACGTTAGCTTCTTTTTTGTTGGAGAGAATTCTTGACGAAATGCCTGCTTGACTTTACAATATCAGTATGATTAGATTTTTAATTCCAACCGCAAAAGAAATGAAGGCCAGTAAGGAAGTTCCGTCTCAAAAACTATCCGAAAAGAGTGCAGCTATCCTAACTGAAATGGCAAAATTATCCACAGATGAATTGTCCACAGCTTATAAAATAAAGCCTGAGCAGGCTGAGAAAGAAAAGCAACGCTGGGCTGTGATTTTATCGGGAGAAGCGAAGAGCTATCCGGCTGTCGAGCTTTTTAATGGTCTGATGTATCGTCACATCAAACGTAGTGACTTATCCACATGTGAAAAAGATTTCTTAGGTCAACAAGTGTTTATCACATCTTCTTTTTATGGAATCATTCCCGCTTTTTACCCTATTCAAGAACATCGTCATGACTTTCATACGAAGATAAAGGTTGATGGTCAGTCCTTAAAAAACTATTGGCGTGCCGAATATGACCAATTTTTAGAGGAGAGTCAAGTTCCAGTTGTTTCTTTGCTTTCGAGTGAATTCGAGGATGTTTTTAGTCCAACTCTTCGTAAGCAGTTATTCACGGTTAGTTTTATGGAAGACCGCAATGGGGTTCTTAAGACTCACTCTACGATTTCCAAAAAGGCAAGAGGGGCTTTTTTGACAGCTGTTATGGAGGAGAATTGTCAAACGATTAATGATTTACGAAAATTGTCTTTTGATGAGTTTAATTATCGTGAGGATTTATCCTCTAATAATGAGCTAGTTTTTGTTAAAATTGCATAAAAAAGTCTGAGTTATAAGCTCAGACTTTTTTATAGCATATCTTTACGATCGACTTGTTCATAGTTCGTTTGACCGTCATTTAGCTTGTCCCAAATAACGACTTCTCCTTGATTAAGAGATTTTTTGACATCAATAATACGTTGATTAGATGATCCTCGAAACTGGAGCATAAGGTTCTTTTTAGTGATGTCAAAGCGGCCGTCAACGAGAATGTCAACGAGTTGAAGAAGTTCTAGTTTATCAGGAGTTTCAAGCATCAACTCCTCCCAAGTATAACCAGTCCAAGACCAGATATCTTTTTCCGGGAGTTCCTCACGAATGCGTTTGACTAGGGGAATGAGAATTCCTGTGTTTAGGAAGGGTTCACCACCAAGTAGCGTGAGACCTTGTACGTAAGGTTGAGCTAGATCCCTCATGATTTGTTCTTCAAGTTCTTTAGTATAGGGAATTCCTGCCTTAAAGGACCAGGTGGCAGCGTTATAGCATCCCTCGCAATGAAACATGCAACCAGAGACGTAAAGGGAGTTACGCACGCCTTCACCATCAACGAAATTAAAAGCTTTGTAGTCAATAATACGTCCTTGGCTAAGTTCTTCAGACTTCCATTCCTGTGGTTTTGGTGTATTCCATGTCATGATTCTACTCCAAATCTATCCAATAGCGCTCAGTTTCATGGCGAATGTCCTCCAACTGGCCACCGTTGGCTAATATAACAGCTCGACTAGCAGGATTCTTGATACTACAAGTGACCAGAGCACGATGAATATTCTTGTCTTTAGCTACTTGTAAGCCTTGACGGAGTGATTCTTTCGCATAACCCTTTCCTCGTTCGGATGGACGGATAGAGTAGCCAATATGGCCCCCTTTTTCTAGTAAGTAGTCATTTAATCGGAGACGAAGGTTGAGGAAACCAAGAGCATGATCCGCTTCGTCAAAACTAACCAGCTGGATAGCAGGAACCCAGTTTTCAGGAATATTGAGTCCCGCTTCCGATTGAATATTTTCTTCCAGCCACTCTTCATAAACAAAATTGTCGGGGTTCCAAAATCCACCATCATTAGCAGATTGCTCCCTTTCAAATTCAGCCATCATCTCTAAGATAGCTTCTTTATCTGTTTGACTCGGTCGGCGTAAGATCATATTATTTCTTCTTTCCAGCTTTTTTCAAAAGGGCTTGGACACGTGCTTTTTTATCGTTTTTGACGGTTGCATTTTTTTCGTGGTAACGTTCCACTTGTTGCATACCTTTATAATCTAATTGATATTTTCCCATTATATTCCTTTCTAAAAATGAAATAAGCAAAGCAGTTGGAAGGTACCATCCAGCTGCTTCTAGTTTATTATAATGTATTCTAGGTCTTATTAAAGGTGTTTTCCTTCATATTTTATGGTTGAACCGTTCATGTGTTTGACTCGAGCAGAGATTTCTTTGTGGCGTCCTTTAACCATTGGGCGTGCCTGTGGGTTTCCTAGATAGCCGCAAGTACGTTTGACAACATCAACTGTTTTAGGATCTGTGTTGCCACAGTTAGGGCACATGAATCCACGTTCTGTTGGGGTGAAGTCCCCTTCAAAATCACACTTGTAGCATTTATCAATTGGAGTATTCGTTCCGAGGTAACCGACACGGTCATAAGCAAAGTCCCAGACAGCTTCGAGTGCCTTTGGATTTTGCTGGAGGACTGGATATTCGCAGTAATGGATGAATCCACCAGTTGCGCCAGCTTCTGGGTATGCTTTTTCGAATTCTAATTTTTCAAATGGTGTTGGATTTTTACGAACATCGTAGTGGAAAGAGTTGGTGTAATACTCTTTATCTGTGATATCAGTCACGACACCGAACTTTTCAGTATCCAAACGACAGAAACGATCCGTCAAACTCTCTGATGGTGTTGAATAAACAGAGAAATGATAATCATATTCGTCAGACCAACTTTCACAAGCATTTTTCATAGATTTAACGATATCTAACGTGAACGCTTTGGCTTCTGGATTAGTCTCCCAGTCACTACCATAAAAAACGGATGCTACTTCATAAAGCCCAATATAACCAAGTGATACAGTTGCACGACGATGTTTGAAGAGTTGATCTACATTATCGAATTTACCTAGACGTTGGCCAAAGGCCCCGTACTGATAAAGGATAGGTGCATTAGCAGGTGTAGCTTCTTTGACACGTTCAACTCGGTAGACGAGTGCATCTTTGGCAATTCCCATTCTTTCTTCAAAAATTTCCCAAAATTTATCTTGGTCTCCCTTAGATTCTAGGGCAATTCGAGGAAGATTAAGGGTTACAACACCCAGATTCATTCGTCCAGAATTAACTTCAACACCATCTTCATCCTTCCACCCTTGTAGGAAGGAACGACATCCCATAGGAGCCTTAAAGGAACCTGTCAATTCAACGATTTTGTCATATGATAAGACATCTGGATACATACGCTTTGTTGCACATTCAAGAGCTAGTTGCTTAATATCGTAGTTAGGTGAGCTAGGCTCTAAGTTAAGTCCACGTTTTAAGGTAAAAATGAGTTTAGGGAAAATGGCTGTACGGTGTTCGGAGCCAAGTCCTAAAATACGAACTTGTAGGATAGCCTTTTGGATTTCACGCTCAAACCAGTTTGTCCCTAAACCGAAACCGAGAGAGGTAAAGGGAGTTTGTCCGTTCGAAGTGAAAAGCGTATTAATCTCGTATTCAAGAGATTGCATAGCATCGTAGATATCTTTACGCGTTTTGGCGCGTGCATAGTCTTCACGTTTTTCTTCAGCTACCCACTCTTTAGCATCAGCTAAGTGTTTTTTGTAGTTAAGTTCTGCGTAAGGAGCTAAAAACTCATCGATACGGTCTGCAGTACAGCCACCATATTGACTAGAGGCAACATTTGCGATGATTTGTGAAATTTGTGCTGTTGCAGTTTGAATGGATTTAGGACTTTCAACTTCAGCGTTACCAATTTTAAAACCATTTGCCAACATGCCTTTGAAGTCAATCAAACAACAGTTGGTCATAGGTGTGTAAGGGCTGTAGTCTAAATCGTGGAAATGGATATCTCCCTTTTGATGAGCATTTGCCACGTGTGGAGGAAGCATCTTAAGTCCTACAGATTTTCCGACAATTCCTGCGGTTAAATCACGTTGTGTATTGTAAAGATCGCTATCTTTATTAGCATTTTCATGAACAACAGCCTGGTCTTTATTAACAAGTTTACTAATGGTGAAATTGATGTCAGTAGCCTGAGAACGTTCAAAATCACGTTTGGTACGATAGTTGATATATTCTTGAGCGATAGCATATTCGTTAGCTTCGAGTAACTCGTGCTCTACTATGCTTTGGATTTCATATATTTTGATATTTTGAGTGAAGCGGTCATTGATTTCAGCAACAATACGGTTGGCAATTCCCTCCAACTTTGCTTCAATCAAGGGTGTGATAGGTGTAATAGCCTCACTTGCTTTTAGGATAGCCTCATATATTTTACTTGAATCAAAGACAACCATACGACCATCACGTTTGATGACTTTGATATCAGGGTTGATTGTAACCTTTTCTTTTTCTAATGTAATCATCTAAAAATCACCTCGCTACTAATTATAGCACTAGGCAAAAAAAAATCAATATATTGTGGTATATTTTTATCTCAACCACTATATATTGATTTTTCGACCTATTTTAGGACGTAAACAGTGTATCGTTCAACGCCTTTTACAGGGGCTTTTTTATAGTTTTTTGAAAGTGTAGATTTAACATCAGAAGGTAGTTGTGTATCTTGTTGGACAACGATATATTGTGCTGAATCTTGGATAATAGTATCTGAGAGAGCTTTCTGATGACTAGATTTAGCTGTGTTAAGTTCTGGAATAACAAATTGTGAGACTGCTTTACGACCGCTTTCCAAATAAATTTTTGCTGATGAATCGTAAACGTAGATAGTTTCATCCTTCTTAGTATTTTTAGCGAGGTAATTTGCAACAGTACTACGTTCAGTATTATTTCCTAAATTAAATAGGAACATAATGATTGGCATCGCGAAAGCAAATGCAAAGACTGCAATAGGTAAGAAGTAATTACGACTAAGGAATATACCAAAAACTTTAAGTGTGTGAATCTGGTTACCATTACGACGTCGGTGAGAAGTTCGCTCTGCTCTCTTTTTAATAGCATCATCTAAAGAAAGTGCTGTCAAGACTAGACCATAAGGTACGATGTTGAGAATACTGTAAAGCCCAAAACTTTGAGAGAACAAGCTGTAAACCACTGTAAAGATAAAACTAAGGAGTAGTACCCACTTGATACTCTTATCTTTAGCATCGCCAAGAAGGTGGTTGCTTGTAGTCAGTGCACCAATAAGTAATCCAGAGCCTATAACAGCAAAACTTTGGTAAGCTAACGTAAGTAGAAAGTCATTTTTTTCTACAGCAAGTTGTGTAAAGTTGTAAACCAAAACTTGGTTAATATAGTCCGATGTAATTTGTAAATTTAGGATAAAGTAAAGACATAGATACAATACTAGAATGTTACCAAAAATAATACAAAGAACTTGATAAAAACCACGAGCAAAGTGCTTGTTGACAAGGTTGTAAACGAAGATTGTCACAAGTGACAATATCCAGAAAATAAGAGTTCGAGCTTCAAAAAGAGCTCCCGCAGTGCCAGCGAAGCCGTAAAGAATAAAGGCTTCATCACGACTGTGACCCGCAAAGTAACGAGTTAAGAAGAAGATGGCACCTAGGACAAAAGGCATAGCAAATTGGATAGGGTAGAGCCCTCCAAAACCAAGTGTTCCATTAGTAACATAGAAAATAATACTAATTAGAGTGGCAATTTCCTTCTTATTTGTCATGTGCATGACAGTCTTGTAAAGGTAACTTCCAGAAAGATAGTAGCTAAGGAATTGAATAGGAATCAGCCAAAGAGTTGATCCTAAACGGAAAGCCAGAGAAACTAGTAAGTAATAAAAGAAGCCGCCTGTCGCAAAAAAGTCAGAGTAGGGTAAGCTACCATTGGCAAACATTTTTGCAATGTAAAGGTTTTGAGACTGTATATTATTGGCAAAGTCTGTAAAGCAGGGCACTGATATACTAAAAATACTCAAAATCAAACTGAGAATCAGGATATGGCCTTTATGCTTCCATGGAAGTGAAATTTTAGTTTTTTTCTCTATTTGAGACGAATTTGATTCTTCTGTATGTCCCTGAATTGTCACTTCAATCTTTTCGGATTGATTATCTTGTGTATGAGAGCGATGGTGGCTTCGATGATAACCTTGGTAGCCACTTGAATCTAAAGTATTGTCTTCGTTATATGGACTCACAATTAAACTCCTTTGTTGACATTTGGAAAGTTATAAATAAAAGGGTCTTATCCCCTAATTGTCTTATTTAAAGTATATCAGATAATACCATTTAGTCAATTTTCCTCTAATTTCTTACATTTAAGAAAATAATATCTAAAAAAGAGACTGAGATACAATATCCCAATCTCTTTTTAACAAGTCATTTCTTTGCCTATGGCATTGAATATTTTTAGTTTTCGTCGATGAAGCTATTGAAAACTTCTTCAATCATATCCCATTCAGCATCTGAATCTTCAGGGATTGGTTGAAGGTCGCCTTCAGTACCGTCTTCATTTTCAGTGAATGAGTATGCTTGGATTTCAATTTCTCCGTTAGCATCTTCTTCAGCACCAGCTGGTACCAAAAGAACATAGTTTTTACCAAATTCTTCGCGTCCATCAATAGTCAACAAGATTTCAAAAAGTGTTTCATTTCCTTGTTCGTCTACTAAAGTGATGACTTCATGATCATGGTTGTGGCCGTGATTGTGTGACATATTGTTCTCCTTTTTGTAGAGAGCACTGAATAGTGAGGAAATCTAGTAGATTTGCTTGGCAGTTTACTAGATTGTCACTTGACTATTAGGTCTCTATTACACTTTCTTAAAACATTCGATCGAGGTAGTTTTGTAGAATAAGTTGGGCAGCTAATTTATCAATAACTTTTTTACGTTTACCACGGCTGACATCTGCTTGTTCAACCAACATACGCTCGGCTTGAACAGTTGTCAAGCGTTCGTCTTGGTAATCTACAGGAATTCCAAAGATTTCCTTGATTTTGTCACCATAGGCTTTGCTTGCCTCAACACGTGGTCCTTCAGTGTTATTCATATTTTTAGGAAGACCAACAACAAATTTTTCTACCTTATATTCTTTAACGAGCTCGCCTAGTCGGTCGAAACCAAACTCTTCAGCCTCCTCGTCAATTTTGATAATTTCAACGCCTTGGGCTGTAAAACCGAGGGGATCACTAATCGCAACTCCTACTGTTTTTGAGCCAACATCAAGTCCCATTACTCGCATTAGAGGTCAATTCCATTTCCTTTAAGATAATAGCGAACGAGTTCTTCAACGATTTCATCACGTTCGTATTTACGAATCTGGTTACGGGCGTCATTATAACGCGGAACATAAGCAGGGTCACCGCTCAGAACATAACCGACGATTTGGTTGATAGGATTGTAACCTTTCTCAGCCAACGAACGGTAAACATTTGTCAAAGTATTACTGATTTCATCTTTGCTACCGTCGTCTAGGTTGAAACGAACAGTTTCATCTGTAAATCCCATACTGACACCTTCTTTCTATAAGAATTATCTGTTAGTTCTTTATTATAACATAAGTATAGCCAAAAGGGAAAGACGATGAACAAAAAAAGAGACGACTGAAGCCATCTCTCTTAATATCCAATAAGATTAAACGCGTTCAACTTTACCAGATTTAAGCGCACGAGCTGAAGCCCAAACTTTTTTAGGTTTACCATCAACAAGGATAGTAACTTTTTGAAGGTTAGGTTTAACGGCACGTTTAGTTTTGTTCATAGCGTGTGAACGGTTGTTTCCAGAAACAGTTTTACGTCCTGTAAAGTAACATACTTTAGCCATTTCGTGTTTTCCTCCTAGGTAGAATTTATTACGGATGTGCTAGCACCACATACCAAAACATTCTATCATAAGAATTTAGGTTTGACAAGAACTATTTATAATTTCTTTTTATAACAAAATAGTATATGCTTATTATAATAAGAAAAAATCAGTTAAAAAAGGAGAGAAGATGCCAGATAATCTTGCTCTACGCATGCGTCCACGTACAATTTCAGAGGTGATTGGTCAGAAGCATTTGGTTGGTGAAGGTAAAATTATTCGCCGTATGGTAGAAGCGAATATGCTGTCGTCAATGATTCTCTACGGGCCACCAGGAATCGGGAAGACCTCAATAGCTAGTGCTATTGCAGGAACAACAAAATTTGCTTTTAGAACCTTTAATGCTACTGTTGATAGCAAGAAACGCCTACAGGAAATTGCGGAAGAGGCTAAATTTTCAGGTGGCTTAGTTCTGCTTCTAGATGAGATTCATCGTTTGGATAAAGCTAAACAAGACTTTTTATTGCCACTCTTAGAGAATGGTAATATTATCATGATTGGGGCTACAACGGAGAATCCGTTTTTTTCTGTCACACCAGCCATCCGTAGTCGTGTACAAATATTTGAGTTGGAACCACTCTCTAACGAGGATATTAAGGAAGCTATACTAGGTGTTCTAGAGGACAAGGAGCGTGGCTTTGACTTTGATGTCCAGTTAGATGAGGATGCTCTAGATTTTATTGCTACGGCTACTAATGGTGATTTACGTTCGGCTTATAATTCCTTAGATTTAGCTGTCATGTCGACGCCAGCTTCAGAAGATGGGCTTCGCCATATTACTTTAGATACAGTGGAAAATAGTTTACAACGTAGCTATATCACCATGGATAAAGACGGTGATGGACACTATGATGTACTTTCTGCTTTGCAAAAATCTATTCGAGGCTCTGATGTTAATGCCAGTCTTCACTATGCAGCACGTTTGGTTGAAGCAGGAGATCTCCCTAGTCTAGCACGACGCTTGACTGTGATTGCGTACGAGGATATTGGTTTAGCTAATCCTGATGCGCAAGTTCACACGGTTACAGCTTTGGAAGCTGCACAGAAAGTAGGTTTCCCAGAGGCGCGTATTTTGATTGCCAATGTAGTTGTTGACTTAGCTTTATCTCCTAAGTCGAATTCGGCTTATATGGCTATGGATGCTGCCTTGGCAGACCTTAGAAAATCAGGGAATTTACCTATTCCTCGTCATTTGAGAGATGGACACTATGCTGGAAGCAAGGAACTGGGCAATGCACAAGATTACAAGTATCCCCATGCTTATCCTGAAAAGTGGGTCAAACAACAATATCTTCCGGATAAATTAAGAGGTGTGAATTATTTCCAACCCAATGAAACCGGGAAATATGAAAGAGCTCTTGGAGCTAATAAAGAACGGATCGATAAGTTATCTAGGTAATACGAGAGGAATCAACGAAAACGATTGCAATAAAATTGATTTTTCCTCTTGCAATAATTTTCAAAAGTGGTATTATAAAAACATAGAAATTGCTGTGGTATACGAATCCACATATAAGTGTTGACCGACTAATTTTTGTATTATCGGGAGACAGAGGTCTATTAACAGTGTGCAGGCTGGCTCACCCAGAAGCAACTGAAGTTAGTAGCGAGTCGCCCACCTGCTTTTTTACGTCGCGGGTTCAATACAAACGGTGGATCATCGGTACCAATACAGCATCCAGCCTCCTTAGCTCAGTTGGTAGAGCAGTGGACTCTTAATCCATGGGTCACAGGTTCGAGCCCTGTAGGGGGCATCTAAATCAACAGGAAAAAGCCTTGATTTATAAGGCTTTTTTGCTTGTCTATAACTGATTTGCCCCATCATTTGCCCCACATTTTTTTATGAGCAATCTTTCCAGACATCTCTAATTTGATTAAATTCTTCAAAAATTTTCTCTTCTAAAGTGTGTCCATATACTTCTACTAACATTGAAATATCTTTATGCCCTAGAATTTTTGCAATAACTCCAAGGTCAAATCCTTTGTGCCAGAGGTAGCTTCCATAGGTATGACGTGCTCCTTTTGTCGTGATAATTGGATAAATATCTAATTCATTTAAAAGAACACTCAAAGCTTTATTGACACTTGCAATATCTGGTACCAAGTGAATATATCCATAATGCTGAAAAATCATTTTATACCTATTCTTGATTCCTAGCTCTTTATTAGCCTTCTCCTGTTCAATTTTTAGGTCTTGTAATATCTTAATACATTCTTCGTCTATCGGTACCATCCGAATAGACGTTTTGTTTTTTGGAGGGACAAATTTATGAGAAAGGGTATTAAACCTCCTATATGTTTTTAGCAGTCCTCTGTCAAAGTCAACTTCATTCCAAGTTAACGCTATTAACTCTCCAAACCTCATGCCTGTTTTTAATAGAAAATAGATGATATAAGGAACAATTGAACGTTGGTAATCAAATTTTTTCTTTACTGCTAAAAGTAAATCCAGATAGTCCCTTTCTGTATGTAAATATTTCTCTTCTGTCATCTGTTGTTCTTTGGATGAAAATAACTCGACATGTTGTGTAAAATCATCAATTAGAACTTTGTCGGCAATTGCCATTTGGATGCTCTGATGAATCCCAGTATTCAATCTACCAAGAAAATTTCTACCAACTGTTTGTCCATACTTATTCATAATTCTTTGGTATTCACTCGCACGAATTTGAGTGACTTTTTTATTTCCAAATAATCTTTCAATTGTGTTTTTACGGAGAAGATATTTTTTCTTTGTCTCTTCCGACCTACTACTCGGTAGAATTTTTAGTTCAAGCCATTCTTGATACAGATCTACAAGAGAAATATCTCTAGAAATTCTTTTTCCTAAACGAAGTTCTTGCAGAATCGGTTCAGCTTCTGACTCTGCAAGTTTTTTTGTTTTAAAACCGCTATTATGAACAACAGTTTTCCCTTCGCTACGAATTTCATAGGTCCATAAATTACTATCTCCTCGCTTTCGATAACGAACACTTGCCATATTACGCCACCTCAGTTCCTAGAATCTCATTTACAACACTTTTTGGAACAACCATCAAACGTTTGCGATTATAAAATGTATAGCCTCGTGAGACAAGTAATTCTCTTGCCTGATGGATGATATCATTTGCAGTGTGAGGGCGATAGCCCATTTCAATTAATTCTTTGTTGCTAATTAAATTATGATCCATAGTTATCCTCCTTATTGATTTTCTAAAGTCAGAAACTCACCTACAAGTAGTTGTAATTCTGTATTTAATTTAGGGAGATTCTGTATTAATACTTCTTTTAATTCTTCCGCAAATTGGTTCGTTTCTTCTCTCAATAGTTTGCGGACTCTTGTTTTTTTCTTTTTGATGCTATCTGATTTTAAATTTGGAAAAGCCAATGACAACAGTTCAGGATTGTTGACAAAGATAATTGTAAATGCTCTTTGCTCCACTCGAATATGATCTAGCTTATAAAATCCGAAATTATCAAGTCGATTCATAATATCTTGGACCATCTCCTCACCAATCGCTTTGGTTCTGAGTTGGAACTCCAATCTCCACCAAAACGGATTTACACCCAAATCTAGCTTCTCTTCGCGCTTGTGAGCAATGATTTCTTTGTTCTTATCATATAACCTAACTTGTACATTACTACCGCTAGAACCCCAATATTTCGTCTCTAATTCGCCCCCTCGACCATAGAAGACCTTATGGGTAACACCACCTTTAATATGTTGCAAATTAACGATTTCAGGCCTGTTGAAAATGTCAAATGCCAAATCAAAACGAGACAAACGTACCGTCAATGAATTCAATCTGGCAAAGTACATTAATTGCCTCCAAACTTTCATTCCATCAAATTCTTTTAAAGTATTAGGATTGAAATCAATTCGAATCAATTGTTCACCTCCATAAGTGGATAATTGGAAAAATATAATATTGATCGAATCATACTCATTAAAAACTTTAGCTAAAGTAAAGACATCATCTCGAACATTATCATATATTTCAAATGAGTCAACTCTTGTACTTATTGCCTGTTTCAGATTTTTGAAAATTCGTCTTAGGGAACCAGTGTCTGTATCCCAGATAACCGTTAATCTATCAATACTGACATCTAGTCGCTGTACTAATTCTCCTACATCACATCGTTCTTGAATGCTTCTTAAATCTTGTATAGAAACCAACAAAATTGTCCCCCCTTCTTTTTGATTTTTTAGGTCTCAGAAACACCGTCAAATCAACGTTCGCTCGTTCCGTCGTTCTTTGGGCGTTGCCCTAAGTGTACCTTTTTGCTGGCTGTTAGAATAGCCAGCTTTTGCTTGGCTAGAAATTGTCTGGACGGCAGTCTGCAGGACTTCGCCTGACTTCCCGTCAGGCTCGTCCCTTGTCCTTGTCCACACAATTTCTAGCTCCAAGGCTTCGAATAGTCATAAGTCATCGTCTTGTCCTCAACTTCCTCCCCACTCACCAATCCTAAACTTACGAGCTATTTTGTATTATTTATAACTTATTTATAAGTTATAAATATATTTTATAAAAAATATTTTAATTAGTCAACTAAAAACTTGATTTGTAAGTTTATAGGTGATAAAATAAGTTAAAAATAAAAATAGGAGTTTCCCATGACCTTTATTATTCAAAATTTTGGACCCAATTTGGCACGACTACGCATAGAAAAAGGAGTAAGCCAAACTCAACTAGCTGAAGATTTAGGAATCGGTAAACAGTCCATCTCTGATTACGAAAAACAAAAAAGCTATCCTACCTTTGCAAATTTGGATAAGATAGCAGAATATTTTAATGCAACTCCAACCCAACTCTTTGGAACTAGTAAAGAGATTGAGTTAGAAAAGAGTGTTCTTGAATCTAATGAATACTCTGATAAAGTAAGTGAGATTTTAAAAGCTGTCAAATACATCGAAGATTTTCTAGAAACTGATGGACAGTACTTAGAGGATTTACTTTACCTAACAAGAGGCAACCAACTATACACAGAAGATGGAGATGAGTTGTATATTGATCCAACTTCTCAGAAAAGAACACTTCATAACCAATATGAACCTGGTTTTATTGTAGCAAGGGATAAATCTCCACTAGAACTCTTAATTGAAAATAAGGAATTGTTTGATAAATAGAAAAAGCGAGGATAACCTCGCTTCAGATTGAAGTTAAAATCTTTAGAAGACACTTTTATAAGGACTTTGTCTTCAATCTGTGAAAAGGAGTGGAAACTCCTTTTCTTTTTGTAAGTCAGACTGAAACTTCCAAATTGTTTATTTATTTTATTGACATTTTCTATAAAAATAAGTATAATAGTTTAATTATCAGACTATACTATATAGGGGGTATTGAAATGAAATTTTCTAATCGTTTACTGCTATTCCTTGCAGGAGTTGTTTTTGTCCTTTTAGGACTTTTCCTATTTACAAACCCAGTAGCTAATCTTGTTGCTTACAGCTGGTGGATTGCATTTGATTTACTGGTTTCTTCTATAGCAGCTATTTTAGGCTATTTCTCTGCACCAAAAGAGCTTCGCTCACCTGTTTATCTTTTCCAAGGGTTTGTTAGTCTTCTCTTAGCTCTTTACCTCGTTGCTTATGGCTTTGTGACCCTGCCGGTCGTCATTCCGACCATTGTAGGAATTTGGTTAATTGTAGAAGCCATTATTGCTTTCTTTAAAGGCAAACGTCTAGGATTGATTTTCCCTATTATTGGTAGCAATATCACGTGGGTAGCCTTGCTTGAATTTTTACTAGGTCTAGTGATTCTGTTCAATCCAGTGGCTACAGGTGTCTTTGTCGTTTATGTCATTGCCTTTGCATTTTTAGTTACTGGCTTCACCTACATTATTGAGGTCTTTCGTAAATAGTCTAGTTGCTATTTCTATCGCATTCAAAAAAGCTGGGAAATCATATTCTCAGCTTTTTTGTCTCTTTAATTATCACTTTTTCGCATTCCATTCTGCGTAGAATTGCTCCAAGTATTCTTCCAAAAAGTGATGGCATAGTGCTCTAGCATTCGATAAGTTGCAATAATAACCGGTCGAGAACGGGGCATTGACTCAATCATACCGAAAATAAAAGAGCGAATGTTATCTGCAAAAAGAAAGCTTAGATTCTTTGCGATTTCAACAAAAAAAGCACTGTTTGTACTGATCCCAAAAGTTAGATTTTTTCTGTCTAACTTTTGGGGTGCAGTACATTTTCAACTCTCTTATTTATTTTCTTATCTCACATAATTACTTCACATATCCAGGCTCATCAAATTCATTTTTTTCAATAACATATGCCACATTTGCATCCTTATTGATCAAAGAACATATATCTATTAAACTACAAAAGCTCTCTGACCGCAAAATTCCGTTAATTTACAACCTTATTCCTACTGTTTATTTTACTTTTCTGACAGATAAGATTATAATAAGGAGTATTTATTTTCGGAGGTTTTTATGTCATTTCTATCAAAAAATTGGGCAGGACTGTTAGTCTGTCTGATCATTTCTATCATCTCTTGGGTTTTAGGAGGCTTTCTGCCTGTTGTGGGAGCACCTGTTTTCGCCATTTTTATCGGAATGATTCTCTACCCCTTTCTCACTCCCTATAAACAACTGGATGCTGGTTTGACTTATAGCTCCAAAAAATTGCTTCAGTATGCTGTTATCTTACTTGGTTTTGGACTCAATATCTCTCAAGTTTTCGCAGTTGGAAAATCTTCCCTTCCTGTCATCCTTTCGACTATTTCTATCGCTTTAATTATTGCTTTCTTTTTCCAACGATTTTTTAACATGGATACAAAGCTAGCTACCTTGATTGGGGTAGGCTCTTCTATCTGTGGCGGTTCTGCCATTGCAGCGACTGCTCCTGTTATTCACGCCAAGGAAAAAGAAGTAGCCCAAGCCATTTCTGTTATCTTTTTCTTCAATGTCTTGGCAGCTCTTATCTTTCCAACTCTAGGTTCTTGGCTCCATCTCTCCAACGAAGGTTTTGCTCTCTTTGCGGGTACTGCGGTCAACGATACTTCCTCTGTAACAGCCACAGCTAGCGCCTGGGATAGTCTGTATCATACCAATACTCTAGAATCTGCAACCATTGTCAAACTGACTCGTACCTTAGCTATTATCCCTATTACTCTCTTCCTCTCCTATTGGCAAAGCCGTCAACAAGACAACAACCAAGGAGTAAAGCTTAAAAAAATCTTCCCCGTTTTCATTCTCTACTTCATCCTAGCTTCTCTGCTAACCACCGTCCTTACTTCTTTTGGTGTTAGCAATAGCTTCTTTTCACCTCTCAAACAGCTCTCCAAATTCCTCATCATCATGGCTATGAGTGCTATTGGTCTCAAAACTAACCTCGTTGCTATGATCAAATCCAGTGGAAAATCCATTCTTCTTGGAGCCCTTTGCTGGATCGCTATCATCCTGACTAGTCTTGGCATGCAATTACTCATCGGTATTTTCTAAGAAAAAAGGGAGCCTAAAGGCTACCTCAGAACGTAGACAAACGTCATTTTTGGCGTTTGTCTTTTTGTATCTTCAAAGATATTTTGTCTTATCATCTACTATTCCATCCAAAAATCTGATTTAAAGCAAAATAAAAAGGGATATTCCCTATCCATTTCGATAATTTTTTCATTACCCATTCTTTATTACCAATCATCAAACACTCTGCCTGTGAGTTGGTACATGAGGTAAATGTGCTCCAAGGTTTTGACAATTCGCGTCACATGAAGTTATTTAAGCATCTCCTTTTCTCTCATTACCATTTTCTGTTATAATAAATTGTACTTCTAGAATAGAAAGGTCTTAAGATGGCAACTCTTATTAAGCATAAACGTGTAGAATTTTCAGAACTATTTTATGACCTAGTGTTTGTTTTTGCAATTTCAAAAGTAACTACTTTAATTGACCATCTTCATAATGGTATTTTGACTTGGAATTCTTTCTTTGATTTTTTCATAGCTGTCTTGGTTCTCACCGATTCCTGGATGATTCAAACCATCTATACCAATCGCTATGGAAAGAACTCTTTATTTAACATGGTAATCATGTTTATCAAAATGGGACTTTTACTCTTTATAGCCAATATGATTGGACCTGATTGGCAACAATATTTTCATTATCTCTGTTGGGCTATTGGTACATTAACCTTTACCTTATTTTTACAATATTTGGTTGAATTTTTTAGAAAATCAACCGATAATGTTAATCGGGAAAGTATCAAAGGTTTTCTATGGATAACAGGTCTAGGAAGTTTAGGAGTCTATCTAGCAGCTCCTCTTCCTATTTACGTTGGAGTCCCTATCTTATTTGCTAGTATTCTGCTAACATTTATTATGCCAATTATCTTGCTTAGTAAAGATAAGCATTACCAGGTAAATCTCCCCCATTTAATCGAGCGCATCTCCCTTCTTGTCATTATTATGTTTGGAGAGATGATTATGGAGCTAGCTAACTTCTTTACAATCGAGAATTTCTCGATTTATTCGGTTCTTTATTTCATTATTATGCTTTCTCTGTTCTTGTTTTATTTTGGTCAATTCGACCATGCTATTGATGAAAAATCTGATCAAAAGGGACTATTTCTAATTTACAGTCACTATCCTATTTTCATTGGACTTATTATGATGACCGTTTCGATGAGTTTTCTTCTGAATCCTGAAGCTAATCGTCTCTTTGCAACCAGCTTCTCTTATATCGGATTTGGCCTCTTTCAAGCTGCTGTCCTAGTAAATGGGCCCTGTAACAAACACTATCTTAGCTATTCGAAAAGTTACTACTGTGTCCAAGCGACACTCTATCTGGCTGCCTTGATTCTCTCTTTAATCTTTGCTTCTAATCCTATAATAGTAGTGAGTATAACAACCATTTTAGCTCTAGCTATAGCCATTCATTTTATTTATTTTTATGTGACACAGAATAAAAAATATTCCAAATCTAACTGGGGGTTCTTTTAATGAGTTTATAACATAAAAAAGCTTTGGGAACCAAGGCTTTATATGATATCAATCACCGACCACGAAAATGTTTAGCTTACAGAACTGCTAGTGAAGCTCTAGAGGATGAGTTCGAGTAAATGTTGCACTTATTCTTGCAATTTATCATTTACTTGATGCACGAACTCGATATTTTTTTCGTTAATTTGTTTTTGCCCCACTTTTGCCCCATTTTTAAATCCTGACATTGAAAATACCTAAAAGTATTTCCCTAAAATCAGCTATATTTCAACATTTTTGTTTATTTTCAATATGAAAAGTTCTTACAAATTCATGTAGGGGGCAGTTTAATATCGAAAAGAGACTTGATTGTAGGTCTCTTTTTTTTATTTTTCTAAGAAAGAACTCACTTTAAACAGAACTTTACGTGCTTGTTTGTCCAAACGAGAGTTGTTCCAAATGATAATTCCTTCTAAGATATATGCTTTGTGTTATGATATTAGTCAGGAAACAGAATTGAAAAAGGAGACCTGTATTGAAAATTGCAATCATTGGCTATAGCGGCTCTGGAAAGTCTACTTTGGCAAACTTTTTAGGTCAACACTACAATTGTGAGGTTCTTCATTTAGATAAAATTCATTTCACATCAAATTGGCAAGAGCGAACAGTTGATGAAATGACTGACGATATATCAACATTTATGCTACAACGTGATTGGATTATTGAAGGGAATTACTCGGCCTGTCTTTATGAAGAACGCATGAGGGAAGCTGACTGTATTGTCTATTTCAACTTTAACAGAGTTAATTGTCTCTATCGGGCATTTAGGCGCTATTTAACATATAGGGGAAAGACACGTCCTAGCATGGCAGAAGACTGTAATGAAAAATTTGATTTTGCATTTGTGAAATGGATTTTATTAGACGGACGTTCTAAAAAATATGTCGAGCAATATAATGTAGTTATTAAAAATTATTCTGACAAGACAATTATTTTAAAGAATCAAAGGCAGTTAAATCATTATATGAAGCAGGTTAAATAGCTAGTAGAATTATTTAGTCATAAAATAGCTGGTAGTTCTATATAAGATGTAAGGATAAAAAAGAGATCGTAAATAACGAGTTGCAATCTTAGCTATAACTGTCAGAATATTTTGTAAGAAGCGCTTTCAACGTTGAACAAATAGCCTTTTTTCTGCTATAATAAACTGTAACGCGAAACTTGTGGGTGAAATTCCCACCGTGAAGTTTTTCAAGAAAGGTGGGGACAGCCTCGTAAAGGTGGAGCTGTCCGTTATCAAAATAATATGACATCAGTAGTTGTTGTGGGTACCCAGTGGGGTGATGAAGGTAAAGGGAAAATTACAGATTTCCTAAGTCAAGATGCCGAAGTGATCGCACGTTATCAAGGTGGAGACAATGCAGGTCACACGATTGTTATCGATGGTAAGAAATTTAAATTGCACTTGATTCCATCAGGTATTTTCTTCCCAGAGAAAATCTCTGTTATCGGGAACGGTGTAGTGGTCAATCCTAAATCACTTGTCAAAGAGTTGGAATATCTTCATGCCGAAGGTGTGTCAACAGAGAGCCTTCGTATTTCTGACCGTGCGCACGTTATCTTGCCGTACCATATTAAACTTGATCAACTGCAAGAAGCTGCTAAAGGTGATAATAAGATTGGTACAACTAACAAAGGTATTGGTCCTGCCTATATGGATAAGGCTGCGCGTGTAGGTATCCGTATTGCAGACCTTTTGGACAAAGAAATCTTTGCTGATCGTTTGAAAACAAACTTAGCTGAGAAAAACCGTCTTTTCAATAAGATGTATGAATCTGAAGAATTATCATTCGAAGAGATTTTTGAAGAGTACTATGCTTATGGACAACAAATTAAGCAATATGTCACAGATACATCTGTAATCTTGAACGACGCTCTTGATGCAGGCAAACGTGTCCTCTTTGAAGGAGCTCAAGGGGTTATGCTTGATATTGACCAAGGTACTTACCCATTTGTAACGTCATCAAACCCAGTTGCGGGTGGTGTTACAATCGGTTCAGGTGTTGGTCCATCTAAAATCAACAAGGTCGTTGGTGTATGTAAGGCCTATACGAGTCGTGTTGGTGATGGTCCTTTCCCAACTGAGTTATTTGATGAAGTAGGTGAACGTATCCGTGAAGTTGGTCATGAATATGGAACAACAACTGGACGTCCACGTCGTGTGGGATGGTTTGACTCAGTGGTGATGCGCCATAGCCGTCGTGTATCAGGTATCACAAACCTCAGCTTGAACTGTATCGATGTTCTCTCAGGTCTTGACACTGTAAAAATTTGTGTAGCTTATGATCTTGATGGTGAGCGTATTGATTACTACCCAGCTAGTCTTGAGCAATTGAAACGCTGTAAACCAATCTATGAAGAATTGCCAGGTTGGGAAGAAGACATCACAGGTTGCCGTAGTTTAGATGAGCTTCCTGAAAATGCTCGTAATTATGTTCGTCGTGTTGGTGAATTGGTAGGTGTACGTATCTCTACTTTCTCTGTAGGACCAGGACGTGAACAAACAAACATTCTTGAAAGTGTTTGGTCAAATATCTAAAGCCAACAAAAGGAGAATCCAGGAAACTAGGTTCTCTTTTCTCACGCCTTAAACTTATGGATTAATATGAATGTTGCAACTATTAAAAAAGGTTACTAATTTTTCGATATGATTAGGAGAGAAACCTTTCTATTTGATTAGTTTTTCGGTATAATATGGATTGATTAAATGAAAATTAATGAGAACCTACTTTCATGATTTAAAAGTGTGTTCGTAATTTTGACAAAGAAAATAAGTGAGCATATCTCTTAATAGCTTTGGGCAAGAGGTGAATAATGAAGAAGATTGTATTTGTTTGTCTGGGGAATATTTGTCGTAGCCCAATGGCAGAATTTGTGATGAAAGAGCTGGACCAAGGAAAGTCTTTGCATATCGAAAGTCGCGCGACATCTTCATGGGAGCATGGAAATCCAGTTCATCAAGGTACCCAAAAGATTTTAAGGAAATATGCTATTTCTTTTGACTCTTCCAAGGGCTCACAGCAGATTAGTCAGGCTGATTTTGAGTTCTTTGATCTAGTTGTGGGAATGGATGAGTCAAATGTTGAGGATCTTCTACAGATATCTGCAGGGCATTATGACGATAAAATCAAGCTTTTCAGACCTGGTGGAGTGCCGGACCCATGGTACACAGGTGACTTTGAAGAAACATACAAATTGGTAACGGAAGGTTGCCAAGAGTGGTTACAGTGGATTAAGGATAGACAATGAATTTTAAACAACTAAAGGATTTTGATTTTAAAAATATTGAGATTGATCGTAATCAATTTGAGCGTATCACTGTAGGTATTATTATTTTGTGCGCTCTTTCCTTGTTTTTGGTGACTATAAAAACGCAACATTCCATCAAGATTGACGGGACTAAGATTACTTATAAGGGTCAGATGCAGAACCATCGTTTGAATGGTCAGGGAACTTTGACCTATGATAATGGTGATACCTATACGGGAGAATTTAAAAACGGTTCTTTTAATGGTCAAGGAACTTTCAAATCTCATAAAGGTTGGACTTATGTCGGAGAATTCAAGTCTGGTCAAGCAGACGGTCAAGGAAAATTGACAACCGAAAAAAAGGTTACCTATAAAGGAAAATTTAAACAGGGGATTTTTAAAGGATGAGAATTAACTGGTTTTCTTATATTCGTGTGACAGGGCTACTGTTGGTTCTGATCTATCATTTCTTCCCAAGTATTCTTCCTGGGGGATTTATTGGTGTTGATGTCTTCTTTACCTTTTCAGGGTATTTGATTACAGCACTTTTGATTGATGAGGTATCTAGGACGCATCGCATTGATTACCTTGGATTTATGCGACGACGATTTTACCGGATAGTACCACCACTTGTGTTGATGGTGCTTATCTGTACCCCTTTGGCACTCTTAGTGCGAAATGATTTTATTGCAGGTATTGGACGTCAAATTACCTCTGTTATCGGTTTTGTAACTAACTATTATGAGATTTTGACCGGTGGTAATTACGAGAACCAGTTTAACCAGCATATTTACCTCCACACATGGAGTTTGGCTATTGAGGTCCATTATTACATTCTCTGGGGGGCTTTGCTGTGGTTCTTAGCTAAGCGTGTCAAACATCAAAATCAATTTAGAAGCCTAGTCTTTATGGTATCGCTAGCTTGCTTTGTGGTAAGCTTCTTATCAATGTTTATTGGTGCCTTCTTTGTTGATGGTTTTTCTCGTTTGTATTTCTCATCAATTACGCATGCCTATCCTTTCTTCTTGGGTTCACTCTTTGCGACACTTTCAGGTGTGTATGAAACGACCGCTAGGTTCAAGAAAAATATACGTCTTTGGACTCTGAAAAAGACAGTCCTTTATATGGCAGGAAGTTTTGCCTTGCTCGTATTGTTGGGCTTAGTCCTTCATTTTGAGGAACGCATCACCTACCTATTTGGTTTTGTTTTGGCTAGTTTGTTCACGGCTGTTATGATTTACTCTGCCCGTGTCCTCCATGAGAAATTGCCTGGAAAATCAGAGCCTGCTCTTATTAGTTATCTGGCAGAAATCAGCTATAGTGTCTATCTTTTTCACTGGCCACTATATATTATCTTTAGTCAATTGACCAATAATATTATTGCAGTCATTCTGACAACGATTCTGTCAATTGTTTTTGCGACACTTTCCTACTATATAATAGAGCCATTTATTGCAGGAAGAAAGGCCAGTCTCTTTGGAATAGACTTAGACTTGACGCCGTACCGACATATTGTGCTTTATGTATTTAGTGGTCTTACCTTAATTACAGTGCTTATTTCTCTCTTTGCGCCGGCTGTAGGGAACTTTGAGAAAGATTTAGAAGCTAATGGGTTGTCGCAAGCTCAGACTAAAATGAAATTAACTCGTACAAATGCGGAGAACAGTCAGGCTACTTCATTTGGTGTGAATAAGGGAGTGACAGTTTTAGGGGACTCCGTAGCTCTTAGATCAAAAGATCAGCTGGAATCAAGTATTGATAATGTCGCTATAGATGCAGTAGTCAGTCGTAACCTATCAACAATCAACGATTTGCTTAAAGATTACGCGGATAGTAATGCTCTTGCTAAGGATGTTGTCATTGCTGGTGGTGTTAATGAGATTGACGACTATAAAGGCGTTATTAATAAAATCATCAAGAATTTACCTAAGGGTCACCATATTATCTTTGTAACACCATATAATGGAAGTAAATCTGGTAACGAGGCTCAATCTTTGCTTCAGTTACGTAAGTATGAGTTAGAGATGGCGGAGAAATATGACTTTGTGACAGTTGCTGACTGGTATCAAGTGGCTAAAGAAAATATTTCTATCTGGAATGGTACAGATGGGGTTCACTTTGGATCTGATAGCGACTCAATTAACCGTGGCGCTAAACTCTATACTAAGACAATTAAAGAAGCTATAGAGAAAGCTGATAAGGCACCAGTTAAGGGTGGTAAGAAATAATTAAGAGAGAAGACAAGTCTTGTCTTCTTTTTTATGGACAAATTTTGACTGCATTTTTTGTTTTGTGCTAAAATAAGCCTATGGCAAGAATATTAGATAATGATTTACTAGGAGATGAAGAGTATGTTGAGCGTACCCTTCGTCCACAGTACTTTAAGGAATACATTGGTCAAGATAAGGTTAAAGACCAATTAAAGATTTTTATAGAGGCAGCTAAACTTCGTGATGAAGCCCTAGATCATACTCTTTTGTTTGGTCCTCCAGGTTTGGGGAAAACAACTATGGCTTTTGTGATAGCTAATGAGATGGGCGTCAATTTAAAGCAGACGTCTGGGCCAGCAATTGAAAAGGCTGGTGATTTAGTTGCTATACTCAATGACTTGGAGCCAGGTGATATCTTATTTATTGATGAGATTCACCGGATGCCAATGGCAGTGGAAGAAGTTCTTTATAGTGCTATGGAAGATTACTACATCGATATCATGATTGGTGCGGGCGAAACAAGTCGAAGTGTCCATCTAGAGTTACCACCTTTCACATTAGTAGGTGCAACTACTCGAGCAGGTATGTTGTCAAATCCATTGAGGGCTCGCTTTGGGATTAATGGTCATATGGAATATTATGAGCTACCAGATTTGAAGGAAATTATTGAACGTACTTCAGAAATCTTTGACATGACTATAACACCTGAAGCTGCTCTAGAGCTAGCACGTCGTAGCCGTGGGACGCCTCGTATTGCTAACCGCCTACTTAAGCGCGTGAGAGACTATGCACAAATTATGGGTGATGGCATCATTGATGATAAGATTGCAGACAAGGCGTTGACTATGTTGGATGTGGACCATGAAGGACTAGATTATGTCGACCAAAAAATTCTCCGCACCATGATTGAAATGTATGGTGGGGGACCAGTTGGTCTAGGTACCTTGTCAGTTAATATTGCTGAAGAGCGAGAAACGGTAGAAGATATGTATGAACCCTATCTAATTCAAAAGGGATTTATTATGCGAACACGAACAGGACGTGTTGCAACGGTTAAAGCCTATGAACACATGGGGTACGACTACACTCAAGAAAGTTGATAAAAAATCCATCGAAGATGGATTTTTTTGTTTAGGCAAAAAAGAAAATAAAGAAAAAGAAAAAAACTTAAAAAATCCCTTGCAATGAGTAGGTTCTTTTGTTATTATATTATGGTGCTGTAAATACAGCGCTTAGCTATGATACAAGAGGTTGCGACACGCCTGGTTGCACTGCCACGCAATCCGTGTTGGTTTTCTTGAGGAGCTAGCCTATTATCTTAAATAGACGAAAGAGGAGAAAAAATGGCAAACAAAAAAATCCGTATCCGTTTGAAAGCTTACGAACACCGTACGCTTGATACAGCGGCTGAAAAAATCGTAGAAACTGCAACTCGCACAGGTGCGACAGTTGCTGGGCCAGTTCCACTTCCAACTGAACGTAGTCTCTACACAATTATTCGTGCGACTCACAAATATAAAGATTCTCGCGAACAATTCGAAATGCGTACACACAAACGTCTTATCGACATCATCAACCCAACTCAAAAAACAGTTGACGCTTTGATGAAACTTGATCTTCCAAGTGGTGTGAACGTAGAAATCAAACTTTAATTAAAAGCTTGATTCATTGAGCATAAAAAACGCTCGTTAAAAACTTTTTTGAGCATAAAAAACGCTCATAAAAAACTTTTTGAAAAAACAATAAAGTAAAGGAAATATTTTCTCATGACAAAAGGAATCTTAGGGAAAAAAGTGGGAATGACTCAAATCTTCACTGAAGCAGGTGAATTTATCCCTGTTACTGTCATCGAAGCTACTCCAAACGTTGTGCTTCAAGTTAAAACTGTTGAAACAGACGGTTACGAAGCAGTTCAAGTTGGTTTTGACGACAAACGCGAAGTATTGAGCAACAAACCTGCCAAAGGCCACGTAGCGAAAGCTAACACAGCTCCTAAGCGCTTCATTCGTGAATTCAAAAACATTGAAGGCTTGGAAGTTGGATCAGAAATCACTGTTGACACATTCGAAGCTGGAGATGTTGTTGACGTAACTGGTACTTCAAAAGGTAAAGGTTTCCAAGGTGTTATCAAACGCCACGGTCAATCACGCGGACCTATGGCTCACGGTTCTCGTTACCACCGTCGTCCAGGTTCAATGGGACCTGTTGCGCCTAACCGTGTTTTCAAAAACAAACACTTGGCAGGACGTATGGGTGGCAACCGTGTGACAATTCAAAACCTTGAAGTTGTACAAGTTATCCCAGAGAAAAACGTTATCCTTATCAAAGGTAACGTACCAGGTGCTAAGAAATCTCTTATCACTATCAAATCAGCAGTTAAAGCTGCTAAATAATAAGAAAGGAGAAATCAGTTAAAAATGGCAAACGTAAAACTATTTGACCAAACTGGTAAAGAAGTTAGCACAGTTGAACTTAACGACGCTATCTTCGGTATCGAACCAAACGAATCAGTAGTATTTGATGTCGTAATCAGCCAACGTGCTAGCCTTCGCCAAGGTACTCACGCGGTTAAAAACCGTTCAGCAGTATCAGGTGGTGGACGTAAACCATGGCGTCAAAAAGGAACTGGACGTGCTCGTCAAGGTTCTATCCGCTCACCACAATGGCGTGGTGGTGGTGTTGTCTTCGGACCAACTCCACGTTCATACGGATACAAACTTCCTCAAAAAGTTCGTCGCCTTGCATTGAAATCTGTTTACTCAGCTAAAGTTGCAGAAGATAAATTTGTAGCGGTTGAAGCTCTTTCATTTGCAGCTCCAAAAACTGCTGAATTCGCAAACGTTCTTTCAGCTCTTAGCATCGATTCTAAAGTACTTGTTATCGTTGAAGAAGGAAACAAATTCGCTGAACTCTCAGCACGTAACCTTGCAAACGTAACTGTTGCAACTCCTGCAACTGCAAGTGTACTTGACATCGTAAACGCAGATAAACTTCTTGTTACTAAAGAAGCTATCTCATCAATCGAGGAGGTTCTTGCATAATGAATTTGTATGACGTAATCAAAAAACCTGTTATCACTGAGAAATCTATGGTTGCTCTTGAAGCAGGAAAATACACTTTCGAAGTTGATACACGTGCACACAAACTCTTGATCAAACAAGCAGTTGAAGCTGCATTTGAAGGTGTTAAAGTTGCTAGCGTGAACACTGTAACTGTTAAACCAAAACAAAAACGTGTTGGACGTTACACTGGTTTCACTTCAAAAACTAAAAAAGCTATCATCACTCTTACAGCTGATTCTAAAGCAATCGAGTTGTTTGCAGCTGAAGCTGAATAATCAAAGGAGAAATTAACGTGGGTATTAAAGTTTATAAACCAACGACAAATGGCCGTCGTAACATGACTTCTTTGGATTTCGCAGAAATCACTACAAGCACTCCTGAAAAATCATTGCTTGTTTCTCTTAAGAACAAAGCTGGTCGTAACAACAACGGTCGTATCACTGTACGTCACCAAGGTGGCGGACACAAACGTCACTACCGTTTGATTGACTTCAAACGTAACAAAGATGGCGTTGAAGCAGTTGTTAAAACAATTGAGTATGATCCAAACCGTACTGCAAACATCGCTCTTGTACACTACACTGACGGGGTTAAAGCTTACATCATCGCACCTAAAGGTCTTGAAGTAGGTCAACGTATCGTTTCAGGTCCAGATGCGGATATCAAAGTTGGTAACGCTCTTCCACTTGCAAACATCCCAGTTGGTACAGTTATCCACAACATTGAGCTTCAACCAGGTAAAGGTGCTGAACTTATCCGTGCTGCTGGTGCATCTGCTCAAGTTTTGGGTCAAGAAGGTAAATACGTACTTGTTCGTCTTCAATCAGGCGAAGTTCGTATGGTTCTTGGTACATGTCGTGCAACTATCGGTACTGTAGGTAACGAACAACAATCACTTATCAACCTTGGTAAAGCCGGCCGTAATCGCTGGAAAGGTGTTCGCCCAACAGTTCGTGGTTCTGTAATGAACCCTAACGATCACCCACACGGTGGTGGTGAAGGTAAAGCACCAGTTGGACGTAAAGCGCCATCTACTCCATGGGGTAAACCTGCGCTTGGTCTTAAAACTCGTAACAAGAAAGCTAAATCTGACAAACTTATTGTTCGTCGTCGTAACGAAAAATAATTTAGTCGCTTAGCACATAACATCCGCCAACTCGGTAGCACTTCTTAGTGCAAGCCGCTGTGGTACATTTAATTTAAAGGAGAAAACTACAAAATGGGACGTAGTCTTAAAAAAGGACCTTTCGTCGATGAGCATTTGATGAAAAAAGTTGAAGCTCAAGCAAATGACGAAAAGAAAAAAGTAATTAAAACTTGGTCACGTCGTTCAACGATTTTCCCAAGTTTCATCGGATACACTATCGCAGTTTATGATGGACGTAAACACGTTCCTGTTTACATCCAAGAAGACATGGTAGGTCACAAACTTGGTGAATTTGCACCAACTCGTACTTACAAAGGTCACGCAGCTGACGATAAGAAAACACGTCGTTAATAGGAGGAGGACACAATGGCAGAAATTACTTCAGCTAAAGCAATGGCTCGTACAGTGCGTGTTTCACCTCGTAAAACACGTCTTGTTCTTGATCTTATCCGTGGTAAGAACGTTGCTGATGCAATCGCAATCTTGAAATTCACTCCAAACAAAGCAGCTCGCATTGTTGAGAAAACTCTTAACTCTGCTATCGCTAACGCAGAAAACAACTTTGGTTTGGAAAAAGCTAACTTGGTAGTATCTGAAACATTCGCAAACGAAGGACCAACAATGAAACGTTTCCGTCCACGTGCGAAAGGTTCAGCTTCACCAATCAACAAACGCACAACTCACGTAACAGTAGTTGTGTCAGAAAAATAAGGAGGTAAACTCGTGGGTCAAAAAGTACATCCAATTGGTATGCGTGTCGGGATCATCCGTGACTGGGATGCGAAATGGTATGCTGAAAAAGAATACGCAGATTACCTTCACGAAGATTTGGCAATCCGCAAATTCATTCAAAAAGAACTTGCAGACGCTTCAGTTTCAACTATTGAAATCGAACGTGCTGTAAACAAAGTTATTGTTTCACTTCACACTGCAAAACCAGGTATGGTTATCGGTAAAGGTGGATCAAACGTTGACGCTCTTCGCGCTCAACTTAACAAATTGACTGGAAAACAAGTACACATCAACATCGTTGAAATCAAGAAACCTGATTTGGACGCTCACCTTGTTGGTGAAACAATTGCTCGCCAACTTGAGCAACGTGTTGCTTTCCGTCGTGCACAAAAACAAGCTATCCAACGTGCAATGCGTGCTGGAGCTAAAGGAATCAAAACTCAAGTATCAGGTCGTTTGAATGGTGCAGATATCGCCCGTGCAGAAGGATACTCTGAAGGTACAGTTCCACTTCACACACTTCGCGCTGATATCGATTACGCTTGGGAAGAAGCTGACACAACTTACGGTAAACTTGGTGTTAAAGTTTGGATCTACCGTGGAGAAGTTCTTCCAGCTCGTAAAAACACTAAAGGAGGCAAATAACAAATGTTAGTACCTAAACGTGTTAAACACCGTCGTGAATTCCGTGGAAAAATGCGCGGTGAGGCTAAAGGTGGTAAAGAAGTATCATTCGGTGAATACGGTCTTCAAGCTACAACTAGCCACTGGATTACAAACCGTCAAATCGAGGCTGCTCGTATTGCCATGACTCGTTACATGAAACGTGGTGGTAAGGTTTGGATTAAGATCTTCCCACACAAATCATACACTGCTAAAGCTATCGGTGTACGTATGGGTTCTGGTAAAGGGGCACCTGAAGGTTGGGTAGCACCAGTTAAACGTGGTAAAGTAATGTTCGAAATCGCAGGTGTTTCTGAAGAAGTTGCACGTGAAGCGCTTCGTCTTGCTAGCCACAAATTGCCAGTTAAATGTAAATTCGTGAAACGTGAAGCAGAATAAGGAGAAGACATGAAACTTGAAGAAATCAAAAAGTTTGTTGCTGAGCTTCGTGGCTTGTCTCAAGAAGAGCTTGCTAAAAAAGAAAACGAACTTAAGAAAGAACTTTTCGACCTTCGTTTCCAAGCTGCAGCAGGTCAACTTGATCAAACTGCCCGTTTGAACGAAGTGAAAAAACAAATTGCACGTGTTAAAACTGTGCAATCTGAAATCAAATAATAGATTGGGAAAGGAGCAATTCTAATAATGGAACGTAATCAACGTAAAACCCTTGTTGGACGCGTAGTATCTGACAAGATGGATAAAACAATCACAGTTGTAGTTGAAACTAAACGTAACCACCCAGTCTATGGTAAACGTATCAACTATTCTAAAAAATACAAAGCACATGATGAAAACAACGTTGCTAAAGAAGGCGATATCGTTCGTATCATGGAAACTCGCCCACTTTCAGCTACAAAACGCTTCCGTCTTGTAGAAGTTGTGGAAGAAGCTGTTATTATCTAATAAAACTAAAAGGAGACAATTGAAATGATTCAACAAGAAAGTCGCTTAAAAGTTGCTGATAATAGCGGTGCTCGTGAAATCTTGACTATCAAAGTTCTTGGTGGTTCAGGACGTAAATTCGCTAACATCGGCGACGTTATCGTTGCAACTGTTAAACAAGCTACACCAGGTGGAGCTGTTAAAAAAGGTGATGTTGTTAAAGCTGTTATCGTTCGTACAAAAACTGGTGCTCGCCGTCCAGACGGTTCATACATCAAGTTTGATGATAACGCTGCAGTAATCATCCGCGATGACAAAACTCCTCGTGGAACTCGTATCTTTGGCCCTGTTGCACGTGAATTGCGTGAAGGTGGATACATGCGTATCGTATCTTTGGCGCCAGAAGTACTTTAATCTGAATTAACACAAACTTAGTCCCCTGAAATGTTCAGGGTGCCCATTAGGGCGTAAGAAATAATAGGAGAAATACTCAAATGTTTGTAAAAAAAGGCGATAAAGTTCGCGTTATTGCTGGTAAAGACAAAGGAACTGAAGCAGTAGTTCTTAAAGCTTTTCCAAAAGTAAACAAAGTTGTTGTTGAAGGTGTTGCAATCATCAAAAAACACCAAAAACCATCAGCTGAAAACCCTCAAGGTGCTATCGTGGAAAAAGAAGCACCAATCCACGCTTCAAACGTTCAAGTTCTTGACAAGAACGGTGTAGCTGGACGTGTAGGTTACAAAGTTGTTGACGGCAAAAAAGTTCGTTACAACAAAAAATCAGGCGAAGTGCTTGACTAATCACGAAGGAAAGGAGAAAGTATTAAATGGCTAACCGTCTTAAAGAAAAATACACTAACGAAGTAATTCCAGCTTTGACTGAAAAATTCAATTATTCTTCAGTTATGGCTGTGCCAAAAGTTGATAAGATCGTTATCAACATGGGTGTTGGTGAAGCTGTAAACAACGCTAAAACTCTTGAAAAAGCTGCTGCTGAGTTGGCACTTATTTCAGGTCAAAAACCATTGATTACTAAAGCTAAGAAATCAATCGCTGGCTTCCGTCTTCGTGAAGGTGTAGCGATCGGTGCTAAAGTTACCCTTCGTGGTGAACGCATGTACGAATTCTTGGATAAATTGGTATCAGTATCACTTCCACGTGTTCGTGACTTCCATGGTGTTCCAACTAAATCATTTGATGGACGTGGTAACTACACACTTGGTGTTAAAGAACAACTTATCTTCCCAGAAATCAACTTCGACGATGTTGATAAAGTACGTGGTATGGATATCGTTATCGTAACTACTGCTAACACTGACGAAGAAGGTCGTGAATTGCTTAAAGGCCTTGGAATGCCTTTTGCAAAATAATCTAGGAGGTAAATAAATTGGCTAAAAAATCAATGATTGCTAAGAACAAACGCCCTGCGAAGTTCTCTACGCAAGCTTACACTCGTTGCGAACGTTGTGGACGTCCACACTCAGTTTATCGCAAATTTAAACTTTGCCGTGTTTGCTTCCGTGAATTGGCTTACAAAGGTCAAATTCCAGGTGTTACCAAAGCTTCTTGGTAAAAACATGGTACATTTAAGTTAGTTTCACCTAATTTGAATGTATTAAACACAATCTGAGCCTAGCTCAATCATTAACTAGCAAGTGAATTATTCAAACTACTAGTAAGAGGAGAAAATATAAAATGGTTATGACTGACCCAATTGCAGATTTCTTGACACGTATTCGTAACGCTAACCAAGCTAAACACGAAGTACTTGAAGTACCTGCATCAAACATTAAAAAAGGTATCGCTGAAATCCTTAAACGTGAAGGTTTCGTAAAAAATGTTGAAGTTATCGAAGATGACAAACAAGGTATCATCCGCGTATTCTTGAAATACGGACAAAACGGTGAACGTGTTATCACTAACTTGAAACGTATTTCTAAACCAGGTCTTCGTGTTTACTCTAAACGTGAAGATGTTCCTAAAGTTCTTAACGGACTTGGAATCGCGATCATCTCTACTTCAGAGGGTCTTTTGACTGATAAAGAAGCTCGTCAAAAGAACGTTGGTGGAGAAGTTATCGCTTACGTTTGGTAAGAAGATGATACTAAGCACTTATCTCAAATGATTTGTGCGAGTTTCGTTGATTATATTCTATGAAACTCATCCCCGTGAAAACTAGTCACTTTGTGGCTTGATAATCTAACAGGAGAATTAAATACTATGTCACGTATTGGTAATAAAGTTATTACTTTGCCTGCTGGTGTTGAAGTAACAAACAACGATAACGTTGTTACTGTTAAAGGACCTAAAGGCGAACTCACTCGTGAGTTTAACAAAAACATTGAAATCAAAGTTGAAGGCAATGAAGTTACACTTCACCGTCCAAACGACTCAAAAGAAAACAAAACAATCCACGGTACTTCTCGTGCAAACTTGAACAACATGGTTGTTGGTGTTTCTGAAGGTTTCAAAAAAGAACTTGAAATGCGCGGTGTCGGATATCGTGCGCAACTCCAAGGAACAAAACTTGTTCTTTCAGTTGGTAAATCTCACCAAGACGAAGTTGAAGCTCCAGAAGGTATTACTTTTGAAGTACCATCTGCAACTTCAATCGTTGTAAGTGGTATTAACAAAGAAGTTGTTGGTCAAACAGCAGCTTACATCCGTAGCCTTCGTTCACCAGAACCTTACAAAGGTAAAGGTATCCGTTACGTTGGTGAATACGTACGTCGTAAAGAAGGTAAAACTGGTAAATAATAGGATTTTATCCTTATGGCAATTCTTTGTGGATTGTCTCTTTACCAAAAGCTCTCATGAGCTAGCATTATAATTAAGAGGTGAAAATTGTGATTTCGAAACCAGATAAAAACAAACTCCGCCAAAAACGCCACCGTCGCGTTCGCGGAAAACTCTCTGGAACTGCTGATCGCCCACGTTTGAACATTTTCCGTTCTAATACAGGCATCTACGCTCAAGTTATTGATGACGTAGCGGGTGTAACGCTCGCAAGTGCATCAACTCTTGATAAAGAAGTTTCTAAAGGAACTAAAACAGAACAAGCCGTTGTTGTCGGTAAACTTGTTGCTGAACGCGCAGTAGCTAAAGGTATTTCTGAAGTGGTGTTTGACCGCGGTGGATATCTCTATCACGGACGTGTTAAAGCTTTGGCTGACTCAGCTCGTGAAAACGGATTGAAATTCTAATAGGGAGGACACTTAATAATGGCATTTAAAGATAATGCAGTAGAACTTGAAGAACGCGTAGTTGCTATCAACCGTGTTACTAAAGTTGTAAAAGGTGGACGCAACATGCGTTTTGCTGCTCTTGTTGTTGTTGGTGACCGTAATGGTCGCGTAGGATTTGGTACTGGTAAATCTCAAGAGGTTCCAGAAGCTATCCGTAAAGCAGTTGAAGCAGCTAAGAAAAACCTTATCGAAGTTCCTATGGTTGGTACAACTATTCCTCACGAAGTTCGTTCAGAATTTGGTGGAGCGAAAGTATTGTTGAAACCAGCTGTTGAAGGGGCTGGGGTTGCCGCTGGTGGTGCAGTTCGTGCCGTCATCGAATTGGCTGGTGTTGCTGATGTAACATCTAAATCACTCGGTTCAAACACTCCAATCAACATCGTTCGTGCGACTGTTGAAGGATTGAAACAACTTAAACGTGCTGAAGAAGTTGCGGCTCTTCGTGGCATCTCAGTATCTGACTTGGCATAAGAAAGGAGATAACAATGGCTCAAATTAAAATTACTTTGACTAAGTCTCCAATCGGACGCAAACCAGAACAACGTAAAACAGTTGTTGCTCTTGGACTTGGTAAATTGAATAGCTCAGTTGTTAAAGAAGACAACGCTGCTATCCGTGGTATGGTCAACGCAGTATCTCACTTGGTAACTGTAGAAGACGTTAAATAAAAATTGATTTAAGTCGTGAGGGTTACCTTGCGACTTAAACTGAATTTCATGTATAGGCGAGTTTCTAATCAAGCTACCTTACTTGGTTAGAGGCGCTAGCATTTTACAAAAAGAGGAGAAAATAATAATGAAACTTCATGAATTGAAACCTGCTGAAGGTTCTCGTAAAGTCCGCAACCGTGTAGGTCGTGGTACTTCATCTGGTAACGGTAAAACTTCAGGCCGTGGTCAAAAAGGTCAAAAAGCTCGTAGCGGTGGTGGCGTACGTCCAGGATTTGAAGGTGGACAAACTCCATTGTTCCGTCGTCTTCCAAAACGCGGATTCACTAACATCAACGCTAAAGAATACGCACTTGTAAACCTTGATCAATTGAACGTCTTTGAAGATGGTACAGAAGTAACTCCAGCAGTTCTTAAAGAAGCTGGAATCGTTCGTGCTGAAAAATCAGGCGTTAAAGTTCTTGGTAACGGCGAATTGACTAAGAAATTGACTGTTAAAGCAGCTAAATTCTCAAAATCTGCTGAAGCAGCTATCACTGCTAAAGGTGGTTCAATCGAAGTCATCTAATGAGGGGTAACTCATTATGTTCTTTAAACTATTAAAAGACGCATTGAAAGTCAAAAACGTTCGTAATAAGATTTTATTTACAATCTTCATTATTTTCGTTTTTCGTGTAGGGACTCATGTAACAGTTCCTGGTATCAATGCGGAAAGTTTGAAACAATTAAGTGATTTACCTTTCTTGAACATGCTTAACTTGGTGTCTGGTAATGCCATGAATAACTTCTCTATCTTCTCGATGGGGGTTAGTCCTTACATTACAGCATCAATCATTGTCCAACTTTTGCAGATGGATATCTATCCAAAATTTGTGGAGTGGGGCAAACAAGGGGAAGTTGGTCGTCGTAAATTGAACCAAGCGACTCGCTACATCACTCTTGTTTTAGCCTTTGTTCAATCGATTGGTATTACAGCAAGTTTTAATACTCTCTCATCAATTTCATTGGTTAAAACACCAAATGTTTCAACCTACCTATTGATTGGGACAATTCTAACTGCTGGTAGCATAATTGTGACATGGCTTGGTGAACAAATCACAGATAAAGGTTTTGGTAATGGTGTGTCAATGATTATCTTTTCAGGAATCATCGCTTCTATTCCAAAAATGTTCTCAACGATTTACGAGGATTTCTTTGTCAATGTTCGTTCAGGAGAATTGACTCGTTCATATATCATAGTTGCTTTGTTAATTGTGGTAGGTTTGGCGATTGTCTTCTTTACGACATTTGTTCAACAGGCAGAATATCAAATTCCAATTCAATATACTAAATTGGTTCAAGGGGCTCCAACGAGTTCTTACCTTCCATTGAAAGTAAATCCAGCTGGTGTTATTCCCGTTATCTTTGCTAGCTCGATTACAACAATTCCTAGTACTATTCTTCCATTCTTCTCGAAGGTTACATGGTTATCACACTTACAAGGACTACTCTCGTATAATACACCTAGTGGAATGATTACTTATGCGATATTGATTATCTTATTCTCATTCTTCTACACATTTGTCCAAGTAAATCCTGAAAAAACGGCTGAAAATCTTCAAAAGAATGGGTCTTACATTCCTAGTGTTCGTCCAGGTCGTGAGACTGAAAAGTACATGTCTTCATTGCTTAAGAGATTGGCAACAATCGGGGCTGTATTTCTCGCGTTTATTTCATTGGCTCCAATTGCGGCTCAACAGTTTATGCACCTTACAAGCTCAATCGCGCTTGGTGGTACATCTCTCTTGATCTTGATTTCAACTGGTATCGAAGGTATGAAACAACTCGAAGGTTACCTATTGAAACGTCAGTACGTTGGATTTATGAATCTTGAAGACTAAGTCTTCTCATGAACAATTGAGAGGGAAAGAAAGGTTACTTTCTGTCCCTTCTCTTTTGTTTTTTGATAACTCTACCAATGTGTTAAAACCTTGATAGAGTTATTTGAAAACAAAAATAAGGAGTTCGTAAGATGAATCTTTTAATTATGGGTCTACCAGGTGCTGGTAAAGGGACTCAAGCTGCAAAAATTGTTGAAGAATTTGGTGTAGCTCACATCTCAACTGGTGATATGTTCCGTGCTGCTATGGCTAACCAAACTGAAATGGGTGTTTTGGCCAAATCATTCATCGATAAAGGTGAATTGGTACCAGATGAAGTAACAAACGGAATCGTTAAAGAGCGTTTGGCTCAAGACGACATTAAGGAAAAAGGATTCCTTTTGGATGGTTTTCCTCGCACGATCGAACAAGCTCATGCCTTGGATCAAATCTTGGTTGATCTTGGTTTGGAGCTTGAGGGAGTAATCAATATCGAAGTGGATCCATCTTGCCTTCTTGAACGCTTGAGTGGTCGTATTATTCACCGCGAAACAGGTGAAACTTACCATAAAGTATTCAACCCACCAGCTGACTACAAGGAAGAAGACTATTACCAACGTGAAGATGACAAACCAGAAACAGTGAAACGCCGCTTGGATGTGAATATTGCTCAAGGTGAGCCAATTATTGCACATTACCGTGAGCTTGGTCTTGTATCAGATATTCAAGGTAACCAAGATATCGACGATGTATTCGCTGATGTTAAAAAAGCGATTGCAGCAATTAAATAATTATATAATCTTACTTGCGTATCAGACTTAAGCATGTTATAATACTTTAGTCTGACTTATAATTGTTACCTCTGTGCTCAGAGGAAATCAAATCGAAATTTTAGGGGGTACTTTTGCGTGGCAAAAGAAGACGTGATTGAAATTGAAGGTAAAGTTGTAGAAACTATGCCTAATGCTATGTTTACTGTTGAATTGGAAAATGGACACCAAATTTTGGCGACAGTTTCTGGTAAAATCCGTAAAAACTACATTCGTATTTTGGTCGGTGACCGTGTGACTGTTGAAATGAGTCCTTATGATTTGACACGTGGACGCATCACATACCGCTTTAAATAATCGAAATAATTGGAGGGATTGAAACATGAAGGTAAGACCATCGGTTAAACCAATTTGCGAATACTGTAAAGTTATTCGTCGTAACGGTCGTGTTATGGTAATTTGTCCAACAAATCCAAAACACAAACAACGTCAAGGATAATATAGAAAGGAGAAATCATGGCTCGTATTGCTGGAGTTGACATTCCAAACGATAAACGTGTAGTAATCTCACTTACTTACGTATACGGTATCGGACTTGCAACATCTAAGAAAATCTTGGCTGCTGCAGGCGTTTCTGAAGACATCCGCGTTAAAGATTTGACAAATGATCAAGAAGACGCTATCCGTCGCGAAGTGGATGCAATCAAAGTTGAAGGTGACCTTCGTCGTGAAGTTAACCTTAACATCAAACGTTTGATGGAAATCGGTTCATACCGTGGTATCCGTCACCGTCGTGGACTTCCTGTCCGTGGACAAAACACTAAAAACAATGCCCGCACTCGTAAAGGTAAAGCTGTTGCGATTGCAGGTAAGAAAAAATAATTAAAATAAAATAGGAGGTAAAAACATTGGCTAAACCAACACGTAAACGTCGTGTGAAAAAGAATATCGAATCTGGTATTGCTCACATTCACGCTACTTTCAATAACACTATTGTTATGATTACAGATGTGCATGGTAACGCTGTAGCATGGTCATCAGCTGGTGCTCTTGGTTTCAAAGGTTCTCGTAAATCTACACCATTTGCTGCACAAATGGCTTCAGAAGCTGCTGCTAAATCTGCACAAGAACATGGTCTTAAAACAGTTGAAGTAACTGTTAAAGGTCCTGGTTCAGGTCGTGAGTCTGCTATCCGTGCTCTTGCTGCTGCAGGTCTTGAAGTAACAGCAATCCGTGATGTAACACCTGTACCACATAATGGTTGTCGTCCTCCAAAACGTCGTCGTGTGTAATCTTTAATAACAATAGTACACAAGGTTCGTTTCGAGGGAGTATAATAAATGATTGAGTTTGAAAAACCAATAATAACAAAAATTGATGAAAATAAAGATTACGGCAAATTTGTCATCGAACCACTAGAACGTGGTTATGGTACAACTTTGGGTAACTCTCTTCGTCGTGTACTTTTGTCATCACTTCCAGGTGCTGCCGTAACATCAATTAAGATTGATGGAGTACTCCACGAATTTGATACCGTACCAGGCGTCCGTGAAGACGTGATGCAAATCATCCTTAATATTAAAGGACTTGCTGTAAAATCTTACGTCGAAGACGAAAAGACAATTGAACTTGATGTCCAAGGTCCAGCTGAAGTTACTGCTGGAGACATCTTGACTGATAGCGACATTGAAATTGTTAACCCTGATCATTATCTTTTCACTATCGCTGACGGCGCTTCTTTGAAAGCGACTATGACAGTAGCTACAAACCGTGGTTATGTTCCAGCAGATGAAAACAAGAAAGATGATGCACCAGTGGGAACATTGGCTGTAGATTCAATCTACACACCAGTGAAAAAAGTCAATTATCAAGTTGAACCTGCCCGTGTAGGTAGCAACGATGGTTTTGATAAATTGACAATCGAAATCATGACAAACGGAACAATCATCCCTGAAGATGCCCTCGGTCTCTCGGCTCGCGTTTTGATTGAACACTTGAACTTGTTTACTGACCTTACTGACGTTGCTAAAGCTACTGATGTAATGAAAGAAACTGAAAAAGTGAACGATGAAAAGGTGCTTGACCGTACCATCGAAGAACTTGATTTGTCTGTACGCTCATATAACTGTTTGAAACGTGCCGGTATTAATACCGTCCATGATTTGACAGAAAAAACTGAGCCTGAAATGATGAAAGTCCGTAACCTAGGTCGTAAATCTCTTGAAGAAGTCAAAGTTAAGTTGGCTGATCTTGGACTTGGACTAAAAAACGATAAATAATAATATAGGAGGATAACATGGCTTACCGTAAACTTGGACGCACAAGCTCACAACGTAAAGCGGTTCTTCGTGATTTGACTACAGATCTTATCATTAACGAAGCAATCGTTACAACTGAAGCACGTGCTAAAGAAATCCGTAAAACAGTTGAAAAAATGATCACTCTTGGTAAACGTGGTGATTTGCACGCACGTCGTCAAGCAGCTGCATTTGTACGTAACGAAATTGCATCTGAAAGCTATGATGAAGCAACTGATAAATATACATCAACAACTGCTCTTCAAAAACTTTTCTCAGAAATCGCACCTCGTTATGCTGAACGTAACGGTGGATACACTCGTATCCTTAAAACAGAACCACGTCGTGGCGATGCTGCCCCAATGGCAATCATCGAACTTGTTTAATTTTTATCAATTTTGTTGAGTGTTATGATGATGGAATAGCTTAGCTTTTCTTAGTCTAGCTCTGGTCTACCGCTGGGCAAACGCCTAGCGGGAACACTCATCATAAAAATGGGAATAAATAAGCATGTAACGCTTGTTTACGAAAGGTAATACTGTTATTTTTCGTAAGCAGGCGTTTTTTTGGGCTATAAATCGTCTGAATATTTTGATATAATGAAATAAGCTTATTTCAAAAAGGGGGACATTATTTTGACAACAGCCAAGGAACTGCTTAAGCAAAGGTATTATGAGCCAATTAAGGAGCAACCGGAATTATTTGTGGGGATTGAGTTGGAATACCCAGTTGTTAATTTGAGTGGTAATGCTACAGATGTCTCTCTTACAAAACAGTTACTACTCTATCTCTTGGATAATTTTGATTTTCAAGCTGATAAGTATGATTCTGATAACAATCCTATTCAGCTTATCGATAAAGCTTCTGGAGACATGATTCTTTTTGAAGTCTCCTACAATACGATTGAGTTTGCTTTTGCAAAGGCTGAAAGAATCTCTGAGGTTGAGGAACGTTTGGATACTTACCTTGGTATAATCCAACCTTATCTGCAGAATCATAATCATGAGTTGCAAGGTTGGGGAGTGAATCAGAACTGGGCAAAAAATGATAACAGACCTGTTAAATCTCCTCGTTATGAGATGCTTATGGATTTTCTCGAGCTATCTAAAGCAAAGAAGGATCCTTTCTTTCATGACTATCCAGAATATGGTTCCTTCATCTGTGGGAGTCAGGTACAGTTAGATGTTTCAAAAACGTCCTATTTAAGGGTCTTAAATGCTTTTAATCAAATAGAGGGACCCAAGGCAGTTTTATTGGCAAACTCTGATTTTTGGGGTTCTGATTGGGATTTAGCGCTTTCTCGTGATGTTTTCTGGGAGAATTCCATGCATGGTGTGTTTGAGGAAAATGCAGGGGTATTTCCCAAGATGTTTAAGAGCGAAGATGACTATTTTTCTTACTTGTCTGAGACAGCTATTTTTACTGCTAAGCGTGGTGATGAAACCTACTATTTTGAACCAATACGTGCTAAAGACTATCTAAGTACGCCATCTGTCAAAGCACACTCTATTCATGGCGAAGTAGTCACTATTGAGCCAAGTGAGGAAGATTTTAAGACTCACCGTTCTTATCAATTCCAAGATTTAACGACGCGAGGGACTATTGAGTTTCGCAGTGTTTGTACCCAACCTTTCTCATCAACCTTTGCTCCGGCAGCCTTTCACCTTGGTCTTTTAGTCAATTTGGAAAATCTGGAAAATATTTTGAATGACTCACCTTTTTTTGAAGCATTTGACTATGATTTTCCTAGAATTCGTCGTTTATATTCGAAAAAGGATATTTCTGATACAGACCTCAAAATGATTTTACCTTTGACAGAATCGCTATTGTCTTGTGCTGAGGATGGCTTAAAATCGCGTGGTTTTGGAGAAGAAGTCTACTTAGCGCCCCTTAGAGAGAGATTAGATAGGCTGAATAAGAGTTTGGTTTAACCTTTGATATAAGATATAATAGATAACTTTTGCTAAAAAATTTAAAAAAAGGCAAAAAAGTATTGACGTCAGCAAACAATAAATGGTATTATATAGTAGTTGTTTCGAAAGAGACAAGAGAAAGTTATAAAAAAACTTTCAAAAAGGTATTGACACAAGTTGTCAATCTTGATATAATAACTAATGTTGTTAGCGGAAATGGCGGAATTGGCAGACGCGCAGGACTAAGGATCCTGTGACCGCTTTAGGTCGTGAGGGTTCAAGTCCCTCTTTCCGCAGAGTAACCAGTCAGATGACTGGTTTTTTTGTATTAAAAAATCAAAACGCTTACAAATTGTAGAAAAGCTAGTTTTTTGAGTCTAATTGTGATAGAATAAACTTGTAAACGGGTTCAAACCCAAAAAAATATAGGAGGCCTTTATAATGGCAATCGTTTCAGCAGAAAAATTTGTCCAAGCAGCTCGTGATAATGGTTACGCAGTTGGTGGATTTAACACAAACAACCTTGAGTGGACTCAAGCTATCTTGCGTGCAGCAGAAGCTAAACAAGCTCCAGTACTTATCCAAACTTCTATGGGTGCAGCTAAGTACATGGGTGGTTACAAATTGTGTAAAGTTCTCATCGAAGAATTGGTTGAATCAATGGGTATCACTGTACCAGTTGCTATTCACCTTGACCACGGTCACTACAATGATGCTTTGGAATGTATCCGTGTAGGTTACACTTCAGTTATGTTTGACGGTTCACACCTTCCAGTTGAAGAAAACCTTGAAAAAGCAGCTAAAGTTGTTGAATTTGCACACGCTAACGGTGTATCAGTTGAAGCTGAAGTTGGTACAATCGGTGGTGAAGAAGATGGTATCATCGGTGATGGTGAATTGGCACCAATCGAAGATGCTAAAGCTATGGTTGCAACTGGTATCGACTTCCTTGCAGCAGGTATCGGTAACATCCACGGTCCTTACCCAGAAAACTGGAGCGGACTTCACCTTGACCACTTGCAAAAATTGACAGAAGCTGTTCCTAACTTCCCAATCGTATTGCACGGTGGATCAGGTATTCCTGACGATCAAATCCAAGCAGCTATCAAACTTGGTGTTGCTAAAGTTAACGTTAACACTGAGTGTCAAATCGCATTTGCTAACGCAACACGTAAATTTGTTGCTGAATACGAAGCAAATGAAGCAGAATACGACAAGAAGAAACTCTTCGACCCACGTAAATTCTTGAAACCAGGTTTCGAAGCTATTACAGAAGCTGTTGAAGAACGTATCGACGTATTCGGTTCAGCAAACAAAGCTTAATTGAAAAAAAGAACAAGGTCTTTTCTGGATCTTGTTTTTTTGTACCCAATAAATAGTTAGTGTCTGCGAATCAATCTGTGATTGGGAGCAAACAAAGCTTAATTAGACTATATAAGCTTGAAAATAAAGGGTTTGTCCAATATGGACAAGCCTTTTTCTTATGTTTTGCCACATATTTGCCACACTTATTGTGTAAGGGTATCAAGGATAGGTATAATTTGATCCTTTGTTTTTTTAGTGATATGCAAATAAATTTCTGTTACTCGACTACCTCTAGAATGTCCAACACGATCTTGAATAGCCTCTAAAGGTACTCCTTGTTCAGCCAAGAAGCTGATATGCGTGTGTCGGAAGATATGAGTTGTAATATGTTTCTTGAAACTAAGCTTATTGTCAATATCGATTCCTGCCCGTCTCGGGTTTCCATTGCGGTTTAGTTTACCATTTTCTGAAGAGTTGAGGAAGTTGTTTAATACACTGTAATGAAGAGGAGTACCATTGTAATCAGGTTTATGGATGCTCTTAGAGGTGAAAATCCATCCATTATCTTTATAATCAGGATTGAATCTTATATGTTGGTGATTTAACTCAATTTCCTCTTTAAGAATTTTTATAGCCCTTTTAGATAATTGGACATTTCGGTAACTTTGTAAGTTTTTAACATTACCTTCATAGCTATCTTCTGAGGCCCCTCCATGAGTAGCACGAGTTCTAATAACTGAGGCTATATTTTTATTAAAATCAATAGCTTCCTCCTTTAAACCGAGTACCTCACCAATACGCATTCCGGTTAGTGCTTGAAATTCAAAAATACGTGCATACTGTTCATTATACTTACGAACAATGGATAATACTTCTTTGAGTTCCCAAGATTCAAGATATTGATCTTCTATATCCGATTTCTTTAAACGTTCTAATTCATCAGAAAGCCCTTTCTTACCAATTGTTATATAAGGCATGGGATTTTGGTCAGGAGAAATATAATCATGAAGAATGGCAAACTTATAGATTGATGTTAAATCAGATTTCACACCTTGTGCGAGTCTTTTATGGTTTCCTATAGGATAAAGATTATCAAGTAAGTTTTTTATTAAACTAGATGGAATATTTTTTAAAATCGAATCCTTAGGGATTTGCTTAGTAATATGGTTACGGTATCTACCATCTTCACCTGCTAATGTTTTAGGAGCAACTAGTTGTCTTTCAACTCGTTCATTATGCCATTCGTTCCAGACCTCATCAAGCGTGATATCTGATTTTTCTAGAAGAATTGTTCTAGTCAGCTCTTCATAAACTTTATTGGCCTTCTCTTGAAGTTCTTTATGGATAATAGCTTTAATTTGCGGAGACAGTTTTATTTTTCCTGTGGTATCCTTTTTATTGACGATAGTGTACCAATCAGATAGAATTTCTCTGCGTTTATCTGTTAACGGGTTATTGAAGTAGGTTCTAAATTTTACTTCAATATATCCAGTTTTATCAGCAAGTCTCGTTGATTTTTGAGTAATGTTAGCTATTTTTACTTGTTCCATTATCCAAACTCCTTAAATCGTTTATCTTGCCTATAACGTAGGAAATTTAAGAACCCCTCAAAGTTAATCCAAACAGTTCTATGACCTGAATTAATCACATAGACTTTGAATTGGGGATTCAGTCTCATCTCAGTTAGCAGATTGTTTAAAGTCTTCAATTTTAATCCTTCAAACCTTTTCATCAATGCTAACTTATCTCCCCATTCAGCTTCACAGTTTTCAACTGGTACATATTTTAATTTTATCATCAGTTTTCCTTTCTAGTGTTCATAGTGTTTGTTGGTTTTGAGGAGTCTTAAGATAGCCTTCCCACGATCAGTGATTTCACCGCTATTTTGAATCATCTTCATGTATTCTGTTTGCATGATTTTGTCTGCTTCAGAAACGAGTGCAAGAGAGTTTGCGACTTGATAGGTTAACCAGCGAATGGTCCGTTCGATACTGTAGGGTTGTGGACTGGTTGAGAGTTTTAAGGGTTCGACCCCTCCAAAGAGACTTTGCCATTTTTCATCAGGCTTATAGGCTCCAAAACGAGTGACACCATCATAGACTTGGATTTCCTTGTTCACGATACCTCTTGCGATTTCTCCGAGGTCCACACCGTTGATGTATTCCTCCACAACCCCTTGGGCTTTTTGGTCTGAAAAGCGTAGCTCGTAGCGGTTCCAGATACCAAAAATCTCCAAGGACTCTTCCAAGGAGATATTTTCCATACGAGCGATTTCGTATCGTTTTTCATAAAAGTTGAAGTAGAGCTGACTTTGACGGCTCCCAAAGTAAAGGGACAGACCGTGATTGGCTTCCATATCGTCGTTATCGGTGAAGGAACCCCCACCTGTGATATTCCATTTTCGAATGGTATCTAGGACAATTTCTTTGGCGTAGAGCTTACCAATGAGCTTGGGAATCTGGATATGTTCATCCTCGTGCCCATAGCCTTTATAGAGCTCGTCTAGGGCGATATCAAGGCGTTTTACCCTGACATCTTCGTAGGCATAGAGAATGTTTTGAAGAAAGGTTTGCCAAGAAATTCCCTTGTGTTCTAAGAGGAGTTCCATCTCCCGACAGCCTTGACCAGAGAGTTGAAGACACGTTTGGTAGTTATTAGTCACAGACTTATCAAAGAAATCGAAAATCCAAATGTTTCCCCGTTGCCACAAGTGGGTATAATTCATAAGCCGTGTTTCTTGGTCAGTAAATTCGCTTAAGTGACAAAAAAGAAAGTTCTCACAGAAAGCTTCTAAATCTCGCAAACTAGGGAAGGTTAGTCGCAAGTAGTCGATGTGAGCCCTGAGATTGTTTTTGTGACACTCTTGATAGTAACCAAGTTTTTCTTTGAGTTCTCGAAACTTGTCAATGGTGAGGCCTCTTTCCCCTGATTCATAGGAGCGGTAAGTTCTTATGGGTAAGTTAACGGCTTGTGCAAAGGCTTTTTGGTTGAGGCCTGTTTGTTTTCTGAAGTTTTTGATCTGAAAGGGACTCATTTTAGTCATTCATGGGAACACCTCCTTTTGACTAAGTGACACACTTTTTGGACAAAAGTGACACACTTTCTAAATCCTGAAATCCCAACTCCCACAAGGAATGAGGAGGGGTGGACGTGGCACTTTTGCCAAATGTAACCCCCCTATTAGAAATCGGGGGTTGAAGTCTCATCATGGCCTAGGAACTTCGGGCTACGGTCTGCGCCTGACCTGTGGTCAGGCTTGCCCTTGCCCTTGTCCTAGCCCATGATGACCAAGCGTCGCTTCAACGGCTTTGGGATAAGATTTGCGTCCTCCCTCCTCAAAGTGGATGAGAATTTCAAGAAGAAGTTCTTCTTGAAAAGGGTCGACTAGGATGGGAGATTCGGTTCGTTTAAAAACAATCCCTTGTTCTTGTAAGAGATAAATGATCTTTCGAAGTGTCGCCATTTTGAAGTCTTGTTCCTCCGCAAATTCCTTGAGAGGTCGTAAATTGGCTTCAGTGTTTAGAGCTTCTTCCTCCTCTATTGGTTCAATCGGTTCTGGTTGTTGGTGGTCTTCTCCAAAGCCCTCAAATTCTTCTAGGTTAAGATAGCAATAATTTCCAATCGCTAACAAAGAAGGGAACCACCAGATAAACCAGGTGATTCCCCTAATTATCCTTCTTGTTGTCTAGAGGTTTATTTTCCTTGATGGGTGTTCCTCCGCTTTTTTTCTTGATTTTAGAAGCAAATAGCTTGTAAATATCATTTCGGTTGACGTGAGTGTGGGTGATGACAATATCTTCTAGCTCTACCTCTTCTCGGTATTTAATCCCTAGGTCTTCGATTTCAGACTGAGCCATATCAGCAATGGTGAAAAAGAGGGTTTCATGTTGGACAGAAGAATGAATCGCCACCACAATCCCACGGATTTCACCTGTATTGATTTGGACGAAAGAGCCGTCAGGGTTTCGTTGGGTACGATCTTCTTCATAGATGATATCAGGGCCTTCAATTCCACGGAAAGATAGCTTTCCAAGGACTTCTGGCACGTTTAGACCATCTGTAATGACACGATAGGTCTTGTCCGCAATTTGTAGTTTTTCTCCGTAGTTTAATCCAATTTTAGCCATAGGTCTATTCTCCTTTACTTTCTTATTTTTTAAGTACTAACTTTTCCGCAAAGACATTGAGGGCTGGGGCAACGGAGTTGCCGTTTAGAGCTGTATCTGAGAGAAAAATCGGGTTGATAGCTTCTACGAGAGCATCTTCTGGGAAGACCGTTGTCGAAGCAGGGGTAATAACATGAAAAGCTCCGTGCTTCTCGCTATTAAGAATATGGCGTTGGTATTTGCCTTCTTTTCCAAAGATAAAGCGAGGGGCATTCCCTAATTTTTCGTAGTAGGCAGGGCCAATAAAGTCTGGTTTCATGACAAGTGTTTCTGGAATCATAGAATTTTCCTTTCTAATTTTAAGCAAAAGAAAAAGAGTTAAGCCAGTTGCTTCACTCTTGAATAGTAGTGTGTGAAAAGTTTACGTTTAAACTGTCGACTATAGAATTGAATATCACCGCTAGGATAGCTGTTTTTACGAGCTTCTTGGATTATATAATCTAGGTCAAGAAGAGCTTGGGTATAGAGTTTAGCTTGTAGTTTAGGCGAGTAGCTAAACATACCGTAAGTGAATTCATAGTTATTGTATAGGCGTTTACATTGTAATGCGAAAAAAGTTAGTCATAATTTCTCCTTTATTGTAAGCGTAAAAAAGCTACTAAGATATAAGGAAGACTTAGTAGCTTGAGAGTAAGTCCATCTAGAAAAGATAGACAGCAGCAAAGAAAAGTTGTTTGGTTGGAAAGATCCCTCTTTCCACGGTGGTAACGTTTAGCAAGGTGCTTTGCGTTAATTACCATCGCTTTCCCGGCCAATCTCTTTAGGTAGTCATTGTCATACCCTAGGGATTCTCTTACGCAATCTTGCGCAACCAGTTCACTTTACTATTCGGCAAAAGTGCTAATCGTCCGAAATGCGTGGAAGCCCACAAAATACTTATTTTAACTCTTCACTTCAACCATCAACGGACTTGACTTTACTTATCAAAACAATTACAATAAAGGTACGAAGTTTAGTGTAGTTTGATAGTCAGTCCTCTGGTTGTCAGACGCACTTTTTGTTTAGTTGTCAATGATCAAAACCTTCTAAAATAAGGTTATTATTTATAGAGGTTGTATACTCTATTGAATATATTTACATTATATACTCGAATGAGTATATTGTCAAGAAATTGTTGCAAAATATTTTTAGATTTTTTGAGGATAGCAAAATGGGATTTCCAGAGCGATTAAAAGAACTACGTTTAAAAAAAGGATTAACACAAAAAGAAGTTGCGGAAGAATTTGGTATTAAACAACCTAACTATCAGCAATGGGAGAGCGGTAAAAGAAGACCATCATCTGAAACTTTAGAGAAATTCGCAAATTTTTTTGGAGTTACGATGGACTACCTTGCAGGGAATGATGAAGATTTAGATAATGTAGAACTTCTTTTTCGTATGAATTCAAAAGGTCTAACGGAGGAAGAAAGAGAAATATTCAAAAAAGAGTTAATTGAATTTATGGAAGAACGAAAAAAAGCATTTGGTAAATAGTTTTTAGATTCGATGACTGTTCTCTTTTATAATAACGTAGTGATTTAAATATTGAAATAGTATTTTTGCAGATAACTATGGATTCAACTAAAGATAGTAGAAGTTATTAGTTTATTTTTAGAGTAAAGCAAAGAAATGAAAGACGTAGGGATATTTGAATATAGTCACTATTATTAAACCTAGAAGGAAAATAAAAATAGGGGAAAGCCAGTATTCTCCTCTCATAGTTTTAATATGATTAGCAAAAAAACGCTTGAAATCAGCGTTTTTTTCTTTTGTATTAATTCGAAATGGCCCCTTATTTTGCCTAAGTAGATGAAGGAGTATGATATTTCATAATCTTAGATCTATTTGAAGTCATGATTAATATCAAATAGGCCAAGAACTAAATCTCGAAGTTCACTTGCACTAAAGACCTCATAAGCAGGCATTTCTTCTTTCTCTTTTGCTATCTGTCTGTTTCGATGGTTGAACCAGATAGGGTGCCATCCAGCGTTATAACTTCCTTCGATATCGTTGATAAAGGTATCCCCAATGTATAGGCTTTCTGAAGGTGAGAAATTTAACTTTTTGGCAGTATAGTCAAAGATTTCTTGCTGTGGTTTGCTATACCCTGTGGTCTGACTAATAATGATATTTTCCTTTTTAAAAAATTGATAGGCACCAATGAGTTTAAGTTTTCGACTCTGTAAGTCAACAGGACCGTTGGTTAGGATACCGATTGGGATCTGATTTTCATGTAGTGCCTGCAATAGTTGACGTATTTCAGGAATCATCGTAATCTGATCGAGTTCATATTCATAGTCAGCTTGGAAGTCTAGAGCTTCTGTCCTAGATATACTATCGATGCCAAATTCTTCCATAGTCTTCTGACAGCGAAAAATTCTAAGCTCCTCAATACTGATGAGTTTTTTCGTGTATTTAGGAAAAGCAACATCAGACCAATATCTGAAACGTTTGTAAATGTTATCTATTTGTTGGATATCAATCGTTGGAAAACATTTCTCAACGCTACGTTTAAAGGGGAGTTGATGGTCATAAAGAGTGTCATCAAGGTCAAAAACAATATTTTTATAAGTCATAATTCTAGTCCGCTTTTAAAATAGTAGTGTACTGGCTAAATTCCTCTAAGTGTTGAGGGCTAATCTGATTATCTGTAATGATGGTATCGAGTTGATCTAGATTATAGAAGTTAAAGAAATCGTATCGATCGAATTTAGTACTGTCTACTAATAAGAATTTTTCTACAGCATTGTTTAGGGCAAGTTGTTGAATCACACCTTCCTTGTCACTATATGTAGCAATAGAATTGTGGGTAACAGCATTTGCACTAACAAAAGCTTTGGCAAATCTCATTGCTTTTAAATTTGTCGAAGCCATTGAACCTACAAAAGCTCCAGTTACTTCTCTATATTCACCGCCAAGAAGCAATAAATCAATGGTTTCGCTATCATTTAGAATCAAGAACACAGGGAGACTATTTGTAATGACACGAATTTTATAACCTTTACGACCTTTCAATTCTAATGCCAGTTGTTCAAGTGTAGTTCCGGGTCCAATAAAAATAGTATCGCCATCTTTGATTAAAGAGCAGGCTTTTTTAGCAATGTCAATTTTTTCTTTTGTATTTAGACTTTTCTTCTCGATATGTGTCTTTTCAAGTGGCTTTTTAGAGGAAAGCAGTTGTGCACCACCATGAGTACGTGTTAAAAGTCCATCAGCTTCTAGAGCATCAAGGTCTCTACGGGCTGTCATATCGGAAATATCTAGTTCATCTATTATTTCTTTTATGGTTATGGTCCCGTCAATCTTTAACATATCTAAAATTTTTTCTAATCGTCGTTTTTTGTTCATATGAAGACTCTTCTTTCATAAAGTAATTTTTTTCCAAAGATAATTCTCCTTTAATTGTATCATAAAAGACAATTTTTTCAAGACAAAACAAACAAAAAACAAACAAAAAATAAACAAAAAGTGTTGCTTTTTGTTTAGATGTTTGATATTATATAAACAAAGAAATGATGAAAACGTTATTTCGAACATTTTGCAAAATATTTTCTACTTCTACGTAGCATTTCTTTCTAAAATTTAGGAGGTAGTCAAAATGGCTATTGTTGTTGGTGCAGATCTCAAAGGTACGAGATTAAAAGATGTTGTGAAAAATTTTCTTGTAGAAGAAGGTTTTGAGGTAATTGATGTGACTAAGGACGGACAAGATTTTGTTGATGTTACCTTGGCAGTTGCCTCTGAAGTAAATAAAGATGAGCAAAACTTAGGTATTGTAATTGATGCTTATGGAGCTGGTCCATTCATGGTAGCAACTAAAATTAAAGGTATGGTTGCAGCAGAAGTTTCAGATGAACGCTCAGCTTATATGACACGTGGACATAACAATTCACGAATGATTACGGTTGGCGCTGAAATCGTCGGTGATGAGCTTGCTAAAAACATCGCTAAAGGTTTCGTCAATGGTAAATATGATGGCGGACGTCATCAAATCCGAGTAGATATGCTTAACAAGATGTGTTAAGAAAAGGAGTTAAGGAATGAGAATCGCAATTGGATGTGACCACATTGTCACAGATGAAAAAATGGCAGTATCAGAATTCTTGAAATCAAAAGGACATGAGGTTCTTGATTTCGGGACATATGACCACGTACGCACTCACTACCCTATCTATGGTAAAAAAGTCGGTGAAGCAGTAGTAAGTGGTCAAGCAGACTTGGGAGTATGTATCTGTGGTACAGGTGTCGGCATTAACAATGCAGTCAATAAAGTTCCAGGTGTTCGCTCAGCGTTGGTTCGTGATATGACATCAGCTATATATGCAAAAGAAGAGTTAAATGCGAATGTTATCGGTTTCGGTGGAATGATTACTGGTGGTCTTCTTATGAATGACATCATTGAAGCTTTCATTGAAGCAGAGTACAAGCCAACAGAAGAAAATAAAAAATTGATTGCAAAAATCGAACACGTTGAAACTCATAATGCACATCAAGCAGATGAAGATTTCTTTACAGAATTCCTTGAAAAATGGGACCGTGGTGAGTATCACGACTAGATAATAGATCTATAAATCTCGTAATCAGATAAAATAATTAGTTGAAAATTTTTACGTATTAACTAGAGATATTCATCTTGTAAAAGAACTTAGTAAGAAAAGTATAAAAGAGGTATTTAAAAAATGGGACTTACAGAACAGAAACGCAAGTATTTGGAAAAGCTTTCAGACGAAAATGGTATTATCTCAGCTTTGGCATTTGACCAACGTGGTGCTTTGAAACGTTTGATGGCACAATATCAAGATGCAGAGCCAACTGTAGCTCAAATGGAAGAACTGAAGGTTTTGGTTGCTGATGAACTTACAAAATATGCATCATCAATGTTGCTTGATCCTGAATACGGACTTCCAGCAACAAAAGCATTGGATAAAGAAGCTGGTCTTCTTCTTGCCTATGAAAAAACAGGTTATGATACATCAAGTACAAAACGTTTGCCTGACTGCTTGGATGTTTGGTCTGCAAAACGTATCAAAGAGCAAGGCGCTGATGCCGTTAAGTTCTTGCTTTACTATGATGTAGACAGCTCAGATGAACTTAACCAACAAAAACAAGCTTATATTGAACGTGTTGGTTCTGAATGTGTTGCTGAAGATATTCCTTTCTTCTTGGAAATCCTTGCATATGATGAAGAAATCTCAGATGCAGGTTCTGTTGAATATGCAAAAGTGAAACCTCGCAAAGTCATTGAAGCGATGAAAGTTTTCTCTGATCCACGCTTTAACATTGATGTTCTTAAAGTAGAAGTACCAGTTAACGTTAAATATGTCGAAGGTTTTGCTGATGGTGAAGTGGTTTACAGTAAAGCTGAAGCTGCTGACTTCTTTAAAGCACAAGAAGAAGCGACTAACCTTCCATACATCTACCTAAGTGCAGGTGTATCTGCTAAATTGTTCCAAGAAACATTGCAATTTGCTCACGACTCAGGTGCCAAGTTTAATGGTGTGCTTTGTGGACGTGCTACTTGGGCAGGATCTGTAGAACCTTACATCAAAGAAGGTGAAAAAGCAGCACGTGAATGGTTGCGTACTACTGGATTCGAAAATATTGATGAACTTAACAAAGTTCTTGTTAAAACAGCTAGTCCATGGACTGATAAAGTATAGTAAAAACATAAAACGGAGGATATTGTTATGAACAGAGAAGAGATGACTCTCTTAGGGTTTGAAATTGTTGCTTATGCTGGAGATGCTCGCTCTAAACTTTTAGAAGCGCTTAAAGCAGCTGAAAATGGTGATTTCGCTAAGGCAGATAGTCTTGTAGTAGAAGCAGGAAGCTGTATTGCAGAGGCTCACAATTCTCAGACAGCTATGTTGGCTCGAGAAGCTTCTGGGGAGGAACTTCCATACAGCGTTACCATGATGCATGGTCAGGACCACTTAATGACTACTGTCTTATTAAAAGATGTGATTCATCACCTCATCGAACTTTATAAAAGAGGAGCAAAATAATGCATAAACTCATTGAACTTATTGAGAAAGGGAAACCATTCTTTGAGAAAATCTCTAGAAACATCTATCTTCGTGCTATTCGTGATGGATTTATCGCTGGTATGCCAGTCATCCTTTTCTCATCTATCTTTATCCTTATTGCCTATGTCCCAAATGCTTGGGGATTCCACTGGTCAAAAGACATTGAGACCTTCTTGATGACTCCTTATAGCTATTCGATGGGTATCCTAGCATTCTTTGTTGGTGGTACTACCGCTAAAGCTTTGACGGATTCGATGAACCGTGACCTACCTGCGACTAATCAGATTAACTTCTTGTCTACAATGCTAGCGTCTATGGTTGGTTTCCTTTTGATGGCAGCTGAACCTGCTAAAGAAGGAGGCTTCTTGACAGCCTTCATGGGTACAAAAGGTCTCTTGACAGCATTTATCGCAGCCTTTGTGACAGTTAATGTTTATAAAGTCTGTGTAAAAAATAATGTTACCATTCGTATGCCTGAAGAGGTTCCACCAAATATCTCTCAAGTATTTAAGGACTTGATTCCGTTCACCGTCTCAGTTGTTCTCCTTTATGGACTTGAACTCCTTGTTAAGGGAACTCTTGGTGTAACTGTTGCAGAATCAATTGGTACACTTCTTGCTCCTCTTTTCTCAGCTGCAGATGGTTACCTTGGAATTACTCTTATCTTTGGTGCTTATGCTTTCTTCTGGTTTGTTGGTATCCACGGTCCTTCAATCGTTGAACCAGCAATCGCCGCTATCACTTACGCCAATATCGATGCAAACTTGCATCTTATCCAAGCTGGACAACATGCAGATAAAGTTATCACTTCTGGCACTCAAATGTTCATTGTTACCATGGGTGGTACAGGGGCTACATTGATTGTTCCATTCTTGTTCATGTGGATTTGTAAATCAGAACGTAACCGTGCTATCGGACGTGCCTCAGTTGTTCCAACATTCTTTGGGGTAAATGAGCCAATCTTGTTTGGTGCACCAATCGTTTTGAATCCGATTTTCTTCGTACCGTTCATTTTCGCTCCAATTATAAATGTTTGGATCTTCAAATTCTTCGTTGATACGTTGAACATGAACTCATTCTCTGCCAACCTTCCATGGGTTACTCCTGGTCCGTTGGGAATTGTACTCGGTACTAACTTCCAAGTTCTATCATTTATCTTAGCTGGACTTTTGGTAGTTGTTGATACTCTTATTTACTACCCATTTGTTAAGGTATACGATGAACAAATTCTTGAAGAAGAACGTTCTGGTAAAACAAACGATGCTCTTAAAGAAAAAGTAGCTGCAAACTTCAATACTGCTAAAGCTGATGCCGTTCTTGGAAAAGCTGGTGTTGAAAAAGAAGATGTAGCAGCAAACAATAATATCACAAAAGAAACTAATGTCCTTGTTCTTTGTGCAGGTGGAGGTACAAGTGGATTGCTTGCCAACGCCTTGAACAAAGCAGCAGCAGAATACAATGTTCCAGTCAAAGCGGCAGCGGGTGGTTACGGTGCTCACCGTGAAATGTTGCCAGAGTTTGACTTGGTTATCTTGGCTCCACAGGTCGCTTCAAACTTCGATGATATGAAGGCTGAAACAGATAAATTGGGCATTAAACTTGCAAAAACTGAAGGAGCTCAATATATCAAATTGACACGTGATGGACAAGGTGCTCTTGCATTTGTTCAACAACAGTTTGATTAATAAATTTGTAAAAGTTATTTGAGACGAGATCATTCTTTCAGTTCCTTATAATATTGTTAACCATATCATTTCATTTCCTTGGTTTTCGGAACTCATAATATCGTCTCAAATGCTTTTTTTGAAAGGATTTATAGTTATGACTAAAACACTTCCTAAAGATTTTATTTTTGGTGGTGCTACAGCTGCTTATCAAGCAGAAGGTGCAACTCACACAGATGGTAAGGGCCCAGTAGCATGGGATAAGTATCTTGAAGATAATTATTGGTATACAGCAGAGCCTGCAAGTGATTTTTACCATAAATACCCAGTTGATTTAGAATTAGCTGAAGAATATGGTGTTAATGGCATTCGTATTTCTATTGCCTGGTCTCGTATTTTCCCAACGGGCTACGGCGAAGTAAACGAAAAAGGTGTTGAATTCTACCATAAACTATTTGCTGAATGCCACAAGCGTCATGTTGAACCATTTGTGACTTTGCATCATTTTGACACACCAGAAGCTCTTCATTCTAATGGAGATTTCTTAAACCGCGAAAATATTGAACACTTTGTAGATTATGCCGCTTTCTGTTTTGAAGAGTTTCCAGAAGTAAACTACTGGACAACTTTCAATGAAATTGGCCCAATTGGTGATGGTCAATACTTGGTTGGTAAATTCCCTCCAGGCATTCAATATGATCTTGCCAAAGTCTTCCAATCCCACCACAACATGATGGTCTCTCATGCACGTGCTGTAAAATTGTATAAGGATAAAGGTTATAAAGGTGAAATTGGTGTTGTTCATGCTTTACCAACTAAATACCCTTATGATCCGGAAAATCCAGCAGATGTTCGTGCTGCTGAACTTGAAGACATCATCCATAACAAATTTATCTTGGATGCAACATACCTTGGACGCTATTCAGATAAAACGATGGAAGGTGTCAACCATATTCTAGCTGAAAATGGTGGAGAACTTGATCTTCGTGATGAAGACTTCCAAGCACTTGAAGCAGCTAAAGATTTGAACGATTTCCTTGGTATCAACTATTACATGAGTGATTGGATGCAAGCCTTTGATGGTGAAACTGAAATCATTCACAATGGTAAGGGTGAAAAAGGAAGCTCTAAGTACCAAATTAAAGGTGTTGGTCGCCGAGTAGCCCCTGACTATGTTCCACGTACAGACTGGGATTGGATTATTTATCCTGAAGGTTTGTATGACCAAATCATGCGAGTGAAAAATGATTATCCAAATTACAAGAAGATTTATATCACTGAAAACGGTCTTGGATACAAAGATGAGTTTGTAGATAATACTGTTTATGATGATGGTCGTATTGATTACGTGAAGCAACACTTGGAAGTTTTATCAGACGCGATTGCGGATGGTGCAAATGTTAAAGGTTACTTCATTTGGTCACTTATGGACGTTTTCTCATGGTCAAATGGTTATGAAAAACGTTATGGATTGTTCTATGTGGACTTTGATACGCAAGAACGCTATCCTAAGAAATCAGCACATTGGTATAAGAAAGTATCAGAAACTCAAGTGATAGAGTAATATCACCTGAGAATGTAATAATTGTTATCCGATTTTTAGATCAGACTTTGAAAAGGTATATATTATTAATTTCGAAGATTGTCCTATAATTCCTGAGCTTGAAGCTACCTCACTACTAAAATGTAGTAAATGGTATGTTTCACCTGGAAAAGAGTGGACTTGCCATTCTGATTTAGCATTATCCGAATTTGAATGGGAAGTTTTACAATTACTCGATGTAGCAATATGTGAGACTGTTCACTTCGAGGTAGATTATTTGCCTTTCCAATAACAAAAAGAAAGGAATTGACTGTGACTATCGAATTAAAAAACGAGTATCTTACGGTTCAGTTTAAAACACTTGGTGGTCAACTGACTTCGATTAAAGACAAAGATGGGTTAGAATATCTCTGGCAATCTGATCCAGAGTATTGGAATGGGCAGGCACCTATTCTATTTCCTATCTGTGGTAGTTTACGTAATGATTGGGCTATTTATAGACCTCAAGAAAGACCCTTTTTTACAGGTCTAATTCGTAGACATGGTTTTGTTCGAAAAGAAGAATTTACTCTTGAAGAAGTTAATGAAAATAGCGTGACTTTCAGTATTAAACCAAATGCTGAGATGCTTGATAATTACCTTTATCAGTTTGAACTAAGAGTTGTTTATACCTTGAATGGTAAATCAATTAGAACCGAATTTCAGGTAACGAATTTGGAAATGGAAAAAACAATGCCTTACTTTATTGGAGCCCATCCAGCATTCAATTGTCCTTTAGTAGAAGGTGAAAACTATGAGGATTATTATATTGAATTTAGTGAGGTTGAGTCTTGCTCGATACCAAAGAGTTTTCCTGAGACAGGATTATTAGATTTGCAAGATCGGACACCTTTTTTGGAAAATCAAAAGATTCTCGATTTGGACTACTCACTTTTTTCCCATGATGCCATTACACTTGACCAGCTCAAGTCTCGTAGCGTAACGCTTCGGTCAAGGAAGTCTGGTAAAGGTCTTCGAGTAGATTTTGATGATTTTCCGAACTTGATTCTGTGGTCTACAACAAATAAAAGTCCATTCATTGCTTTGGAACCTTGGAGTGGTCTCTCCACTTCACTTGAAGAAGGTAATTTCTTAGAAGATAAAAGACAGGTAACGAAAATTTCACCTCAAGAAACTTCTAGAAAAATCTATGATATTACTATCCTTAATTAAAATTTGTTATTATTTGAGTCTTCAATAAGATTTGAATACTCTTACCTTGTGATGATAGATTGGTCTTCTCCGTGCCAGTCTTACATCACAAGGTTTTTGAGTTTTTTGTGGGTCTATGTCAACTGTAGTGGGTGACGAAAAGCTAATATCTAAAGACAGTCTGGTAGTAAAAAAATAAGATTATTTACTACTTCTTGATTTAAAATAATAGTGGAGCCATTAATTTGTGGCAAATTCAATTTAATATTTTGCCTCAAATTAGCCACACTTTTTATAGAATTAAGAGGAATAATGAAGTTCTCTTCCTATTAATATTGTTGTTTGAAATCTTAAATATAGCGTTTTACGGCGTAATGGGAAGTATGGTGAATAAATCAACTATGTTCAGCAAACAAAGCTTAGTTGAAAAAAAGAACAAGGTCTTTTCTGGATCTTGTTTTTTTGTACCCAATAAATAGTTAG
>NZ_JVGR01000008.1:0-1787 GCF_001073005.1 Streptococcus sp. 449_SSPC | reverse complement strand
CCCAGACCCAGAAGGTCCCAAGAGAACCACAACTTGTCCTTTTTCAATTTCTAGATTGATATCACGAAGTGCATGATAGTCTCCGTAATATTTATTAACATTTTTAAATTCAATAAGTGCCATAAGAGCCTCCTATAATGGATTTACTTGTTAGCTTTTCTAACATATATTGAATTTTAGCATAAGTAAAGTCGAAAGTCAAAAAATTCCGAATATTCTTTCAAAACGTTCGGTTTTTACTAAATAATTAATCATTTTTTGATATAAATATGAGAAAAACAAAAACCCACCCGCAGGTGAGTTTTTTGTTTTATTCACTAGCTTGCTCCCATTGTTTAGAGAGGTAGCGAGAGTAGCTAGAGATGGCAAAGTTAACCACGAAATAAGCTAAAGCCACAATACCGTATAAGGTAAAGATTTGACTAGGTTCGTAGTAACCACCCATCAAAATCTGACTCTTACCAAACAATTCTTGTAAGGCGATAACAGAGTAAAGGAAAGAAGTATCCTTGATAACTGTTACGAATTGAGAGATGATAGATGGCAACATCTTACGAATAGCTTGTGGGAAGATGATGTAAATAAAGATTTGTTTGTTGTTAAATCCTTGAGACAAGCCGGCTTCCGTTTGGCCATGGTCAATAGAGTTCAGTCCCCCACGAATGATTTCCGCCAAGGCAGCTGAAGTAAAGACCGTGAAAGAGGTAATCCCTGCAGCGGTTGACTTGAGTTGGAAGACCAGGAAGATAATGAAAATCCAAAGCAAGTTAGGAACATTACGGACGAACTCAACGTAGATAGAAGCAATCCAACGCAGAATAGGATTCTTTCCGTTACGCATCACCGCCAGAATAGTTCCGAACAGGGTAGATAGCACGATGATGAAGAAAGACAAGTAAAGAGTCGTCCACATCCCTTGTGCCAAGAATTTAAGGTTAGTAGCTGATAAAACTTCTGACATAGTGGACCTCCTTAGTAAGCTTTCTTATTCTCTTCTTCTTTACGACGTGCCCAAGTAGCTAGAGGGAAACACATGATAAAGTAGAGGAAGGCAGCCCCAGCAAAGGCCGGCACATAGTTAGTGGTATCATAAGCCCAAGCCTTAGCAGTGAACATGATATCTGCCCCAGAGATAATGGCAACTGTAGAAGTATTCTTAATCAAGTTAACCACTTGGTTGGTCAATGGTGGCAAGATAGTACGGACTGCTTGAGGCAAGATGATGATACGCATGGTATCAGCGTAGGTGAATCCTTGAGACAAAGCGGCTTCGGTTTGACCTTTAGGAACTGCCTCGATACCTGTACGAATAATTTCAGAGATATAGGCTCCTGTGTAGACACCCACACAAAGGATAGCTGTCAATGAAATTGGAATCATGACATGACCATCAGTCAAGATTGAAATCCCATAGAAGACAACCACGAATTGCACAAGCAAGGGTGTATTTTGGAAGATTTCGACATAAACACGTGAAATGCCACGAAGGACTTTGTTGTGAGTAGAGCTCATAGCCCCAAAGATAAGCCCAAGAAGAAGGGCAACAATCAAGGCACCAATTGAAATGCCAAGGGTGTAAAAGAAACCTTTGGCAAACTGCCCAAAGTTAGCGAAGAAAGCAGTCCAACGTTCAAGAGCGAAAGGACTAGCCGTTTCAGTTAAAAGATACATAAATTCAGGACTCCTTTCTATTTATCTTCAGCCTTAGCTGGTTTCAAGTGATACTTATCGTAGAGTTTTTGAAGGCTACCATCTTTTTGCCATTTAGCAATCAAATCGTTGGTATA
>NZ_JVGR01000007.1:0-2654 GCF_001073005.1 Streptococcus sp. 449_SSPC | reverse complement strand
GACTGCTGAAAAATTCCTTCGCTACGTTAACATGTGGGACAAGAAGGATTCATACCCTGGCATGCTTTCTGGTGGACAAAAACAACGTATCGCTATCGCCCGTGGTCTTGCTATGAATCCTGAGCTCTTGCTCTTTGACGAACCAACGTCAGCTCTTGACCCAGAGACTATCGGTGACGTGCTTGCGGTTATGCAAAAACTTGCCAAAGGTGGTATGAATATGGTTGTCGTAACCCACGAAATGGGCTTTGCCCGTAGTGTGGCTGACCGTATCATTTTCATGGCTGAAGGTCAAGTTCTTGTAGACACTACGGATGTGGATGGTTTCTTTGACAATCCAACTGAACCTCGTGCGGTTCAATTCCTTTCTAAGATTATCGATCACAACTCTGATAATGTCCAAGTGGATGCCTAAGGAGGTTGCCTATGATTTTCAAAAAAATCTTACGTTACCTAACCGTTGCAAGCTTGGCAATTCTCACTATTTTTCTTATCACGAGTCACAAGACTAAGGCGGAAGACACTAGTAAGCTTCTTGATAGTAAAGCAGTCCAAAAGATTGTTAAGCGAGGGACACTCAATGTCGGTGTGAAGCAAGACGTTCCTAACTTTGGTTACTATTCTGCTAAGACTAATACCTACGAAGGTATGGAAGTTGATCTTGCTAAGAAGATTGCTGATGAGTTAAAAGTTAAAGTGAATTATATCCCAGTAACGACGCAAACTCGTGAACCACTTATGGATAACGGTACTATCGACTTACTTATCGCTACCTATACCATTAATGATGAACGTAAGGCTTCTTACGCTATCTCAACTCCTTACTACTATGACCAAATCGGTTTCTTGGTTCTTAAGGATTCAGGTATTAACAAAATCTCAGATTTGAATGGTAAGACTATCGGTGTTTCTCAAGGGGCGTCAACTAAGGCTGCGTTGCAAGAGTACGCTTCAGCTAATAACCTTAAGTTCAACTATGTTCAACTCGGATCTTTCCCAGAATTGGCTGTTTCTCTTTACGCTCACCGTGTAGATGCTTTCTCAGTTGATAAATCTATCCTCTCTGGATATGAAAGTAAGAAAACTAAAACCTTAAAAGAAGGTTTCAAAACACAAGAATACGGTATTGCCTCAAGCAAGTCTAATCAAGAGTTGATTGATTATACCAACGATTTGATTGCTAAATGGCAAAAAGATGGTAGCCTTCAAAAACTCTACGATAAGTATCACTTGAAACCAGCTAAGGCTGAAGATAAATAGAAAGGAGTCCTGAATTTATGTATCTTTTAACTGAAACGGCTAGTCCTTTCGCTCTTGAACGTTGGACTGCTTTCTTCGCTAACTTTGGGCAGTTTGCCAAAGGTTTCTTTTACACCCTTGGCATTTCAATTGGTGCCTTGATTGTTGCCCTTCTTCTTGGGCTTATCTTTGGGGCTATGAGCTCTACTCACAACAAAGTCCTTCGTGGCATTTCACGTGTTTATGTCGAAATCTTCCAAAATACACCCTTGCTTGTGCAATTCGTGGTTGTCTTCTATGGGATTTCAATCTTGACTGATGGTCATGTCATGATTCCAATTTCATTGACAGCTATCCTTTGTGTGGGTGTCTACACAGGAGCCTATATCTCTGAAATTATTCGTACAGGTATCGAGGCAGTTCCTAAAGGTCAAACCGAAGCCGCTTTGTCTCAAGGATTCACCTACGCTGATACCATGCGTATCATCATCTTGCCTCAAGCAGTCCGTACTATCTTGCCACCATTGACCAACCAAGTGGTTAACTTGATTAAGAATACTTCTACAGTTGCCATTATCTCTGGGGCAGATATCATGTTCACTGCTAAGGCTTGGGCTTATGATACCACTAACTATGTGCCGGCCTTTGCTGGGGCTGCCTTCCTCTACTTTATCATGTGTTTCCCTCTAGCTACTTGGGCACGTCGTAAAGAAGAAGAGAATAAGAAAGCTTACTAAGGAGGTCCACTATGTCAGAAGTTTTATCAGCTACTAACCTTAAATTCTTGGCACAAGGGATGTGGACGACTCTTTACTTGTCTTTCTTCATCATCGTGCTATCTACCCTGTTCGGAACTATTCTGGCGGTGATGCGTAACGGAAAGAATCCTATTCTGCGTTGGATTGCTTCTATCTACGTTGAGTTCGTCCGTAATGTTCCTAACTTGCTTTGGATTTTCATTATCTTCCTGGTCTTCCAACTCAAGTCAACCGCTGCAGGGATTACCTCTTTCACGGTCTTTACTTCAGCTGCCTTGGCGGAAATCATTCGTGGGGGACTGAACTCTATTGACCATGGCCAAACGGAAGCCGGCTTGTCTCAAGGATTTAACAACAAACAAATCTTTATTTACATCATCTTCCCACAAGCTATTCGTAAGATGTTGCCATCTATCATCTCTCAATTCGTAACAGTTATCAAGGATACTTCTTTCCTTTACTCTGTTATCGCCTTACAAGAATTGTTTGGTAAGAGTCAGATTTTGATGGGTGGTTACTACGAACCTAGTCAAATCTTTACCTTATACGGTATTGTGGCTTTAGCTTATTTCGTGGTTAACTTTGCCATCTCTAGCTACTCTCGCTACCTCTCTAAACAATGGGAGCAAGCTAGTGAATAAAACAAAAAACTCACCT
>NZ_JVGR01000006.1:17462-34256 GCF_001073005.1 Streptococcus sp. 449_SSPC | reverse complement strand
GGTCCAACCGGCTAATCCAGAGTACACTGGACCGATCAGTGCTAACGGTACCCAAGAAGTTGGTCACGAAGGCGAGGCAGTGGTTCAACCAGCTAACCCAGAGTACACCGGTCCAATCAGTGCCAATGGTACCCAAGAAGTTGGCCATGAAGGCGAAGCAGCTGTTCAACCTGCTAATCCAGACTATACTGGCAAACTGGAAGCTAAGGGTACACAAGAATCCGGTCATGAAGGTGAAGCCCTTGTTCAACCTACAAATCCAGAGTACACAGGCAAACTGGAAGCCAAGGGTACACAAGAATCAGGTCACGAAGGTGAGGCGGCTGTCCAACCCGAGAATCCTGTCCACACTCCAGTTGTTGGAAGTGTCACAGAGACTGAAACGCAAGCCATCGATTATCCTATCGAAGTTATCACTGATGATAGCAAGTATGTGGATGAAGAGGTTGTCGAGCAAGAAGGTCAAAAAGGTAGCCAAGAAATCCAGAAAATTTACCAAACCATTGATGGTGTCAAGGTTGGTGAGCCAACTATTGTATCAGGTAAGGTTATTGAGGTGCCACAACCTAGAAAGCTTCGTCGTGGCAGCAAACCTCTAGATGGAACAACGACGGAAGAGTCTATCGTAGAGCTTCCATTTAAAGAGATTGTCCAAGAAGATGATAGTCTTGAAAAGGGCACTCTAAAGGTTGTTCAAGAAGGTCAAAAAGGTCAAAATAAAATCACCAAAGTCTATAAGACCTATAAAGGGAATAAGACGTCTGAGGCACCAACTGTCACTGAAACCGTGCTAGTTCCTGTTCAAGATCGTATCGTTCACAAAGGGACCAAGGTGTCTGAAAAACCAGTGCTTACGCTAACACAGATTGACAAGGATGATTTGGGTCGTAGTGCTAAACTTAGCTATAACTTGACGAATCCAGGTTCAGCAGCTATCACGACTATTAAAGCGGTCCTCAAGCAAAACGGACAGATTGTACAAACGCTTGATATTCCTAGCACGACCTTGACTGCTGACCTAACAAACTTAGACTATTACAAGCCATATACCCTCACAACAACCATGACCTATGATCGTGGCAATGGTGAGGAGAATCAGGTTTTGGCAGACCAAACTCTCCAACTGGATCTCAAGAAGGTTGAGCTTAAAGATTTTGCACGTACAGATTTGATTAAGTATGACAATCAAACAGAAGTGGATGAGACTCGTCTGGCAGCTGTACCTCAGGATCTCACGAATTACTACTTGAAGATGACTTCTGCGGATCAGAAGACCACTTACTTGGCAGTAAAAGCCATCGAAGAAACAACGGTTGATGGCAAGGCGGTTTATAAGGTAACTGCAGCAGCGGATAATTTGGTTCAACGTGATGCCCAAAACCATTTTGCTCAAACCTATAGCTATTACATTGAGAAACCTCAGGCTAGTCAAGCCAATGTTTACTATGATTTTGCTGAGTTGGTCAATGCCATTCAGGCTAATCCTTCAGGTGAATTTAGGCTGGGTCAAAGTATGAGTGCTCGTCACGTCGTTCCAAACGGTAAATCATACATTACGACTGAATTTACTGGTAAGTTGCTCAGTGATGGTGATAAACGCTATGCCATCTATGATTTAGAGCATCCATTGTTTAATGTCATCAATGGCGGAACGATCAAGAATATCAACTTTGAAAATGTAGACATCAATCGCTCTGGTCAAAATCAAATCGCGACGGTTGGATTTAACCTTAAAAATAAAGGTCTGATTGAAGATGTTAAGGTGGCTGGTTCAGTGACTGGTAACAATGACGTTGCAGGTATTGTCAATAAGATTGATGAAGATGGCAAGATTGAAAATGTTGCCTTTATCGGTAAGATCAACTCTGTTGGTAATAACTCAACAGTTGGTGGGATTGCTGGTTCAAACTACATGGGATTCGTCAACAGAGCCTATGTCGATGCGACCATTACAGCTCAAAATGCCAACGCAAGTATGCTGGTGCCATTTGTCACTTACATGCTCAACAGTTGGAAATCAGGAACGAAGGCTAAGGTAACCAATTCAGTAGCTAAAGGTGTTCTTGATGTTAAAAACACAAGAAATGTCGGTGGTATTGTCGCTAAGACATGGCCTTACGGCGCTGTTCAAAATAATGTGACCTATGCTAAGGTTATCAAGGGCCAAGAAATCTTTGCTTCTAACGATGTCAATGATGAAGACGGTGGCCCATACATCAAAGATCTCTTTGGTGTTGTCGGCTATAGCTCGGCCGAAGATGGTACTGGTAAAGATACTAAGAGTCCGAATAAGCTCAAACATTTGACCAAGGAAGAAGCTGACAAGCGTGTTGAAGGTTACAACATCACAGCTGATACATTTGTTAGCGAGCCTTACGCGTTGAATACTCTTAACAATGTTTCTAGTCAAGCTGATTTTGCCAATATTCAAGACTATAAGCCAGAATACAAGCAGGCTTACAAGAATATTGAGAAATTCCAACCATTCTATAACAAGGATTATATTGTCTATCAAGCAAACAAACTGGCCAAGGACCACAACTTGAATACCAAAGAGGTGCTCTCAGTGACACCAATGAAAGACAGTAATTTTGTTACAGACCTAAGCGATGCTAACAAGATTATTGTTCACTATGCTGATGGAAGCAAAGACTACTTCAAGCTTTCAGAGAGTTCAGAAGGTTTGAGCAATGTTAAAGAGTACACTGTTGCTGATTTGGGTATCGCGTACACTCCAAATGTCGTTCAAAAAGACCACTCAAGTCTTATCAATGGTATTGTTGATATTCTTAAGCCGATTGAGTTGCAGTCTGATTCGATTTACCAAAAACTTGGTCGTACCGGTCCAAACAAGGTCAATGCTATCAAGAACCTCTTCTTGGAAGAAAGTTTTGAAGCTGTTAAGGCTAATTTAACTAACCTGGTGACTAAGCTGGTTCAAAATGAAGACCACCAGCTTAACCAATCACCAGCTGCCCAACAAATGATTCTTGACAAGGTTGAGAAAAATAAAGCGGCCCTCTTGTTAGGTTTGACTTACTTGAATCGCTACTATGGTGTGAAGTTTGATGATGTTAATATCAAGGAAATCATGCTCTTCAAACCAGATTTCTATGGTAAAAATGTGGATGTCCTTGACCGTTTGATTGAGATTGGCTCTAAGGAAAATAATATCAGTGGTTCAAGAACATACGATGCTTTTGGTGAAGTTCTTGCCAAAAATACCCTTTCTAGTGATCTGACCGACTTCCTTAATTACAACCGAAAACTCTTTACCACTATCGACAATATGAATGATTGGTTTATCGATGCTGCTAAGGATAAGGTCTACGTTGTTGAGAAGGCATCTCAAAATGAAGGTGTCGGTGAGCACAAGTATCGTGTTTATGATAACCTTAGTCGTGGTCTCCACCGCAAGATGATTTTGCCATTGTTGAACCTTGATAAGACAGAGATGTTCTTGATTTCTACCTATGACACCATGTCTTATGGTACGGCTAACAAGTACAATACAACCTTAGAGAAGTTGAAACCTGAGATTGATCTAGCCGCTCAACGTCAAATCAACTATCTTGATTTCTGGCAAAGATTGGCTGCGGATAATGTAAAAAACAAATTGTTCAAAGACATTGTCAATCCAGTCTGGGAAGGTTACTACGTCTGGGGTCATGGTTGGCCAGGTTGGCCAGAGCGCTACGGCCAATTCAAGAACAGTACAGAAGTCTATGCGCCAATCCGTGAAATCTATGGACCAGTCGGTGAGTACTATGGTGATAACGGAGCCATGGCCGGTGCCTATGCTGCCATCTACGACAATCCATACGATAATCGTGCCAAAGTTACCTTCGTCATGTCTAACATGATTAGCGAGTACGGTGCTTCGGCCTTCACTCATGAAACAACTCATATCAATGACCGTATTGCCTACTTTGGAGGCTTTGGTCGTCGTGAAGGAACAGACGTTGAAGCTTATGCCCAAGGGATGTTGCAATCACCAGCAACTCAGGGTCACCAGGGTGAATACGGTGCTTTAGGGCTTAACATGGCCTTTGAAAGAGAAAACGACGGTAAGCAGTGGTACAATACGAATCCAAACAAGTTGAAGTCGCGTGAAGCCATCGACCGTTACATGAAGGGCTACAATGACACCCTCATGCTTCTTGATTCACTGGAAGGGGAAGCAGTCCTCAGTCAAGGAAAGCAAGAGCTCAATAACGCATGGTTCAAGAAGGTAGATAAACAGCTACGAGGTAATAGTAAAAACCAATACGACAAGGTTCGTGCTTTAAGTGATAGTGAAAAGGCTATTAATTTGACCTCTATTGATGACCTTGTAGATAATAACTTCATGACCAATCGTGGACCTGGAAATGGTGTTTATAAACCTGAGGATTTCTCTTCTGCCTATGTCAATGTGCCTATGATGTCTGCCATTTATGGTGGTAATACCAGTGAGGGCTCTCCAGGTGCTATGTCCTTCAAGCATAATACTTTCAGACTCTGGGGTTACTACGGCTATGAAAAGGGCTTCCTAGGTTATGCGACCAACAAGTATAAACAAGAAGCCAAAGTGGCTGGTAAGAACACCCTTGGCGATGACTTTATTATTAACAAGATTTCTGATGGCCAGTTCAACACCCTGGAAGACTTCAAGAAGGCCTACTTCAAAGAAGTGAAAGAAAAAGCGTCCCATGGTTTGACGACAGTTGCTATTGATGGCACATCTGTAAGTTCTTACGACGATTTGTTAGCTTTGTTTAAAGCGGCAGTAGCCAAAGATGCTGCAAGTCTTAAAACAGATAATAACGGTAATAAATCGGTGTCAACAAGCCATACGACTAAACTCAAAGAAGCTGTCTATAAGAAACTCCTACAAGAGACAGATAGTTTCACAAGTTCTATTTTCAAATAATAGATGAAAAAATCCCTTTTGGTAAATGCCAAAGGGATTTTTGAGTTTGTTCGAAAAAGGAGTAGTAAGGAGTCTCTATGTCAGGATTGGCAAGGGGTTGAGAGAACTGTGAGTTGAGTCGTTAAAAAATTTTTCTTTTTGAAGGGAGAGTATTTTGTATTTTAATAAATATCACCAAAAATAAAAAATAAGGTTAGGGTGATGAACGATTTTAATGAAAAATGGTTTGATATAAAAGTATTTTGAAAATTATAGAACTAACAAAACAGAGGATTGTGGTAAATAAAAGCACGAACGTTTTGAAGTTTCAAAGGACTTAGATAAAAGTTTTAAATTAATATTTTCTAATAAAAGTTAAACTTTTACACAATTATTAGTATATATTTGACAATTTAATAATTATAGTATAAAATGGAAACTGTATATAAAGTAATTTGGATATTGAGGAAATTTATTATTATGAGAGATATGTTTAATAAACGCCAACGTTTTTCATTAAGAAAATACAGCTTTGGTGTAGCCTCTGTACTTTTGGGAGTTTCAATCTTCTCAAATGCACAGGGTGCCCAAGCTGATGAAACGGTAGCACCAACTACCGCAGGTATGGAAACAACTGCTGAGCCAGATGTCGTCGTGGAGCAATCAACGCCAACAACATCAGTAGCTCCAGCAACAACAGAAAACGCACCAAGTTCAGTCTCTACTGTGGCCTTGGCTAGTGAACAACCACAATCAGCAGCTCAAGACAGCCAAGCAGCTTCAACAACTAGTCAAACAGCAGCTAGTTCAGAAGTAGCTTCTCAGGCTGCATCGCAAGCGAGCTCTGAGTCTGCAACAGCGACTGCTTCATCTGTAGCTACAAGTGCTCAAGCTCTTAGCTCAACAGCTGTAGCAGAAACTCCTGTTGCTGGTCAAGTATCAGCACAAACAAGTGCGGCTGCTTCAGTTGCGACTGCAGCAGAAACTGCCAGTGCAGAGTCTACAACTAACGCTGTAAATAGCGTCCTTAAAGTAGCGACTAGCGAGTTAGCTGTGACAAGCAGTGAATTGAATGCTGCTGAAGCAAGCCTTAACTCTGAAAATCTCATCAACGCTATGGGACTTGCGGTATCAAACCGTAGCCTTCGTACAGCTGATGCGGTTGCTGTTTTGACAAATGCTGGAGCAAGCTCAACAAACCCTGATTTGACAAACCTAGGCTACAAACTTGCCTATTTGCCAGAACGTCAACAATACTTTGTTAACATTAATTACATCAACAATCTTAGAGTTGGTCGTGATAATCGTGGGGTTATGAGACCTTATGACTACATTACAAATGGTAACTACATGGTTGTCGTAAACTATGCCAACCTTGGTATTATTGACTACGTTGATGAAGCAGGAAATAAGATTCCTGGATCTTCAACATACCGTATCAATAACTCAACTGAAACAATCACAGCAAACGGTAAGACTTACAATAAAATTTATGATGCTGGTGTAACAGAACTTCCACCAGTACCAGCAGGATACCGCATCAAATATGCCTCTGCTGACAAATCTAAAGCTAATGCTTATGTAGATGTTTTGAAGTCAGAACGTCAATACGACTATAACAACGGTATTGCAACAATCCGTTCAGAACGTGCTTGGGACCGTAACCAAAGCCGTGTCGTTGACCTTGTTCAATTCGCTAACGGTTCACAAGGATTGGATGCTTCAATTGATGCTAATGGTGGTGGTCAATACCTAGCTCCAGGTTACCGTTACCACATTATCGTTGAAAAAGACACTAAAGATGTCACAAAAGCAACAAGTCAAACAGTAACTTACACTGGTGCTGATACGAAGACACCAGCTGCTAACACTCAAAATGACTTTAGCTTTAACGGTAAAGAAGATCCTACAACTAATACGACAACTTGGACTGAAACGACTCACACTTATGGAACAGTCAAAACTCCAGTTGTTACTGGTTACTATGCCGATAAAGCCGTAGCAGGTGGCAAGACAGTTACCCCAGATGCACCAAATGCGACAGACACAGTGACATACAAAGCCTTTGGTAAATTTATCGCTGTGGATGAAAATGGAAATCCAATTCCAGGTGTATCAACAACTGCCTACACGAACGATCCTAATGATGCAACTAAGATGATTGCCATCGACAAGACGCTTCCAAGCATTCCTGGCTACACTGTTAAAGTTATCCCTGCATCACCATCAAATCCAGGTGAAGATACTCGTGTCGTTTACGTAGCAATCGTTAACGATGTTACTAAGGCGACGAAACAAACTGTTACCTTCCAAGGGGCTGGCGATAATACACCAGCTGCAGATGTGAAATCTGACTATACCTTTGCAGGTAAGGATAACCAAGCGACTGGTAAGGTGACTTGGAATGAAACTAGCCACACTTACGGTACAGTTAAGGTTCCTGTTGTGAATGGCTACTTTGCCGATAAAGCCGTAGCAGGTGGTAAGACAGTTACTCCAGATGCTCCAGAAGCAACTGATACAGTAACTTACAAGGCCTTTGGTAAATTCGTCATTGTCGATGAAAATGGTAACCCAATTGCAGGTGTATCTGACACTGCCTACATCAATGATCCTAACGATCCAACTAAGATGATTGCAGTTGATAAGAACTTGCCAACTATCCCAGGTTACACTGCTAAGGTAGTACCTGCAACACCAGGTGACTTGTCTAGCGATACTAAGGTTGTTTACGTTAAGAATGACCAAAAAGCAAGTGTTGTATACCGTGATGAAACAAGTGGTTCAACCCTTGAAACTGTTGCCTTGGCTGGTAAGTCTGGCGAAGCAGTTAACTATTCAACAGCTGAACGTATCAAACATTATCAAGACCTTGGCTATGTCCTTGTGACAGATGGTTACCCAGCTGGTGCAACATTCGACTTGGATAGTACAGTTGACCAAGCTTGGACAGTAAGCTTCAAACGTGTAGCACTTGACTTTAATCCAGACAATGCTCACGAACCAGGAACACCAATCTATCCTAACCAACCAAACGGTCCAAAATGGCCAGCTAAGGATGCTTACCTTAAAGATGTGACATATACTGTTCACTATGCAAGCAAAGATAGCAATGCTAAATTGCCAGCAGACAGTGTTCAGAAAGCACAATGGAAACGTTCATTGACGCTTGACTCTGTAACAGGTGATATTCTTACTGCAGGTGAATGGAAGGCAGATAAGACTAAGTTTGATCTCGTAATCACACCAATGGTTAACGGTTACTTCGCCGATAAAGGCCGTGTGGCTTCTCAAGATGTCACTATGGACAGCAAGGTTGAGACTGTAACTTACACTAAATTTGGTAAGATTATTGCCGTTGACGAAAAAGGGAATCCAATCCCAGGTGTTGAAGCAGTTACTTACACAAATGATCCTAACGATCCAACTAAGGCTGCTATGACTCTTGTTCCTGAAGTGAAAGGTTACAAGGCTGATAAGACTGGTGTGACACCAAGCAACCCTGGTGAAGATACAAAGGTTGTTTACAAGGTGGTTAATGCAGAACCTGCTAAACCGGCAGTTAACAAAGAAGTTGGTACTATCGTTGTTATCTACCGTGACGAGTATGGTAACCAAATCAAGATGCCACTTGTGATCACTAACTCTGTTGGTTCAGAAGTTAATGTTCATGGTGACCGTTACATCTACCGTAACGGTGTGAAATATGAATTGATCCGTCAAGAAGGTAAATCTACAGACAAGATGACAGAAGGTCAAACAGTCGTAACTTACATCTACCGTAAAGTCGAAGATGGCTCAACACCATCAAACGGTAACGGTGGTCAATCTGGAAGTTCAACATCTAAGGCTGTCAAAGCAACTTCAAACGGTTCTAAAGGATCTAAGGGTTCTGGATCTGGTTCAGCTGCTGATGGAGCATCAGATGGTAAAGGTTCAGATAAGAAGAAATCTGGAAACAAAGATGGTAAGAAGGCAGATGGCTCTGATAAAGCTAAAGAAGGCGATGAACAATTGCCAGTAACAGGTGAGTCAGATAACAACCTTGCAGCAATGGGTGTTGTTGTCATGGGACTCATGTCAGGACTTGCGGCTATGAATCGTCGTAAAAACCAAGACTAAGATTTCCAAACCTTATCTCTCATAAATTCCAAAAATAAAATCTCTCTCGAGTGACTTGCTCGGGAGAGATTTTTTGTTTGTGGATAAAATTCACGGAATCTCCCAAGGTTTGTGAATCTTTTAAGCAGTATTTAGCTTGATAAGGTACAATAGAGTAAGACAAAACGAATGAGGAGACTGTCATGAAGTTTTTACATACGTCAGATTGGCATGTGGGGCGAACCCTCAATGGCTGGTCTTTGTTGGAGGAGCAGGAGTGGGCCTTTCAACAGATTGTGGATTTGGCTATTAGCGAAAAAGTGGATGGGGTTATCATTGCGGGAGACCTCTATGACCGTGCGGTGCCGCCTGTGGATGCGATTAAGCTATTTAATAAGACCTTGGCCCGCTTGGTGTTGGAGGAGCAGATTCCTGTCTATGCTATCAGTGGCAACCATGATGGTGCTGAACGTTTGCATTTTGGACGAGACTTTTTTCAACATCAAGGTCTTCATTTAAGCACACGTTTGGAGGAGGCTTTTGAGCCTATTGAGTTGGAGGCTTGCCAGATTTTCCTGCTTCCCTTTATTGACCCTATTGATGTCCGTATTTACTATAAAGACGATGAGAATAAGGAAATTCAGGGAATTGGTGATGCCTTGGCCTACATTCTCGAGGATATGGAAAAAGCTTTTGATCCCGACAAGGCCCATGTCTTGGTGACGCATTTTGCGGTTTCTAAGAAAGAGGACCAAGATGGTCAAAGTTTACGAGAATTGATGTTGTCTGAAACCAGCAATACGGTAGGTGGTCTTTCTAATGTGACCAGTGACCTTTTCAAGGCTTTCGATTATGTGGCCTTGGGGCATATCCATACGCGCTTTGCCAGTCCGACTCAGCGCGTGCAATATTCAGGCAGTCCGGTTGCCTTTAATGTCAAAGAAGCCAAGCGTAAGGAAGAAAAAGGCGTTTATATTCTTGACTTGGATGCAACTGGAGACTTGTCTCAGACCTTCCATCCTCTAGAAGTCAAACGACCGATTGTGGCCTTGCAGGCGTCTTTTGAAACCTTGATGTCACCTGAATTTTATAAGGAGCAGCCTTGTCAAAAGGCTTGGTTTGCCTTTGATATTCAATTGTCCAGTCGTAAGGAATTAGAGGGCATCAATGTGCGTGCCCGTCTGGAAGAGATTTATGGGACAGACATTGTAGAAATCACTTTCAGTCGTTTGGGTGATGTCAGGGAAGAAAGCTTGACTGTAGATCAGCACTTAAAAGATTTGGAAATGCAATCACCGCAGGAAATTGTCTCTGATTTTTACCAGACAGTGACTGGGGGCGATGTCTTGTCTGAGAGACAAACTGCCCTTGTGGAAAGTATTTTTGAGGAGATTGGAAGGAGTGGACAATGAGACCAGTTCAGTTAGAATTGACCAATTTTGGACCTTATCGTAAGGAAGTCATCAATTTCACCCAGTTTGACCACGCTCCCCTCTTTTTGATTGGTGGGGACACGGGGGCTGGTAAGAGTACCCTCTTTGATGCCATGACGGTTGCCTTGTTTGCGACGACCAGTGGCGACCGCAATGTTGAGGAGATGCGGTCAACCTTCGCTGGTGCAGGGGATGACTTGACCAAGGTAACCTTTTATTTCCAACAAGGCAAGCATCTTTATCGCATTGAGCGAGTGCTCCAGCAGGAGAGAGCCAAGCGAGGTGGGGGCACGACCATGCAAAAGGCGACGGCTTCATTAGTCATTGTGGATAAGATTGGTGGTCAGGAAATTGAAAAACTTGGGGATAAGATCAAGGAAGTTAGTGACCAGATTGAGCAGATTTTGGGACTCAATGCCGAGCAGTTCAAACAGATTATTCTCCTTCCGCAAAATGATTTCAGCCGTTTCTTGAAAGAAGATTCCAAGACCAAGACTCAAATTTTAAAGAAAATCTTTGGAACGGGTATTTTTGACCGTTTTCAAAAGAGCTTGGAAGAGCGTCTTCGTCAGAGCAATAAGGATATGGATAAGCGCCAAGCTCTGCTAGATGGCCATTTTGCTAGTCAGGTGTGGTCTGAGGAGGAATTAGCAGTCTTGACCCAAACGCCAGCCTCTGAAAAATTGGCACGCCTTGAAGAGCTTTTGTCTCAGCGTCAAGAAAGTCTTACGGAGCAGAAAAGCATCTTGAAGGATGCCCATGAGGATTTGGTTAAACTGCAGAAGAGCTTGCAAACTGCTCAAGATGTGACCAAGATTTTCCAAGAATTGAAGCAAGCCAAGGAGCGTTACCGTCTGGAAATTGAGGAAGGTGCTCAGGAACAGGCAGAGGCAAAAGCGCATCTGGAGGAATTGCAGTTCGCTCAAGGTCTGCAAGAAACTATTAGTAGCCTCAAACAATATCAGAAACAGTTGTTGCAATTAGAGCAGGATCTTGAAATCGCTCAGGAAGAATTGAGTGAAAAGCAGCAGGCTTTTGAGGGAGTTAAGGCTCAAAAAGAGGCACTCGCAGCTCAATCTAGGAATTTTTTTCAAAAAGAAGAAAAGCTGGAAGCGTGGAAAGAGGATATTATCTATGCTCAGAGTCTTGCTCAAGAGCAGGAGAAAATCAAACGTTCACGTACTAACTATAAGCAGTTGGAAGAAACCTACCAGCAGGCGTCGAAAAAGATTGAGACTCTTAACAAGTCCTTGTCAGATTTGGAGGCCAATCGCCTAAGTTTAGATAGCTTGCATGAAGCCGAAAAACTCCTCCAGTCTGTGGGTTACAGTGTGGATAATCAACTGGCTCAGGACCTGAAAGAAATAGAGGACTTGAAGCAGGAGTTGGCCAAGACGGAAAAACGTCAACAAGGGTTATCTTTGGATATTGAACAAGCTCAAGAAATCCTCAAGGAATTGGAAGACCAGTTAGCAACCACTTTAGCTTCACGTCGTCAACTCATGATTGCCCAGTTGCAGGCAGAATTAGAGGATGGACAGCCATGTATGGTTTGTGGTTCCATTAACCATCCTAAGGTCGATGGGACACAGGCGAATGAAGCGGCTTTGAAGGATCTCATGAATCAGGTGGAGGAACTTCAAGCTCAAAAAGAAAGGCAAGTCGCTACCTTGTCAAACCGTCAGGCTACCTTGAGCGAGGTTGAATCTAAACGTCAAGATTTGCTTGACCAAGTGGCTAAAGTCAAGTTAACTCTTGAAAAACACTATCTAGAACTCCAAGAGCAAGTTAAGGGACAATTTGATTTTGATTTTGCTGAGGACTATGAAGCAGACTGTGGACAAACCTTACTCCGAAAGGTTGAACAGTATTATCAAGAGCTACACAAACGCTTTGATAAGGAAGAGGCAGACCGTGTCCACTATCAAGAGGAGTTAGCTAAGGCTCAAGAAAAAGCGACAGATTTGGCTAAAGCCTATCAAGAGGCTAAGGCGGCGCTTGACCAAGCTAAGGAACGTCTTAAGGAGTTACAAGAAGCTCATCCAGAGCTTGAATCTGTTGAGGTTTATCAAGAACGTATTTCCCTAGCAAAGCAGGAGTTGGACCTCTACAATAAGCAAGTCAAGGAAAATAGTGAAGCCTACAACCAACTTCATGCCGACATTCAAGGAATCAGGGGGCAACTTGAGAGCTTAACCAAGTCTAAAGAAAATGCTAGCCAAGAAACTAAGCGTTTATCGGCTGAACTAGACCAAAGTCTTATGGCTGAAGGGGCCCTCACCAATGACCTAGAGCAAATCCAGCTCTGGCTACTTGAGGTGAACAAGCAAGCGATTTCTAAGCTTCAGGCTCAATTGACAAGTTATCAAACGCTCAAACAAGAGTTGCAGGCGCAGATTGTCAAGGGCCAAGAGCTTATCAAAGACCAAGAAAAGCCGGACCTTGGCAATCTAACACAAGCAGTAGAGGCTAGTCAGGAAAGCTATGATAGGCAGCTGGCTCAAGTTTCTGTCATGGAGAAGGGGCTTAAGGATGCGACGGCTACCTACCAAGCGGCCAAAACCCTTCAAGAAAGTAGCCAAGAGGCTTTTAAGACCCACCAAGAACTCAGCGATTTGGTTAAGGTGGTTAAGGGAGAAAATACTGCTCTCACTGGGCGACTCAATCTTGAAGTCTATGTTATCCGTCAGTATTTCCAACAAATCTTGGACTATGCCAATGCTAACTACATCGGTCTCTTAACAGATAACCGCTATTCCTTTGTTCTGAGTGAAGAAGGGCGTAGGGCGCGTGATCACTTTGGTTTGGACATCAACGTCTATGACCAGCTGACAGGTAGCGAGCGTTCCGTCAAATCCTTGTCTGGAGGAGAAACCTTTATCGCTGCACTGGCTATTGCCCTATCCCTCTCAGAGGTGGTGCAAAATACCAGCAAGGGTGCTGTTGTTGAAGCTCTCTTCATCGACGAAGGGTTTGGCTCACTGGATAAGGAAGCCCTGACCAAAGCCATCGCTGTTCTGGAACAAATTGGTGAAAACCGCATGGTCGGTGTCATCAGTCACGTGGACGACATGAAAGAAGGCATCGCCCAACAATTAGCTATCATCAAGTCGCATGATGGCAGTAGCCGTATTAAAATTGTGGATAAGGGGTAAGAAGAGTTTATATAATACTCTATATCAGATAATCACAGTTGTAGCCATGTCAAATTTGTTCTAATCAGCATAGAAATAAGGTAGTTGAATCAACAACTACCTTATGTAGAATTGTTAAAAAGCTGATGGTTTGTATAACATATTTAATCCGTTCTACTCGTAAAAAAGTGGGGACGGATTTTTTGTCATCATATTTGAAAATGTTATAGCAAAAGCTAGTCAAGGTAATATGGGGCTACCTAATGTCTCCCTAATCCTTTGAACTTTTAGCTAGGTGAAGTAATTATCAATTTCCTCCTCATTTTTTAGTATATCCACCTCATCAACACCACAACTTACTGCTAATTCTATAGATCCCTGAAAAGCGATATTATAGTCAGGAGAAAATGCCTTTCCTAAAAGTTTATAGTAATTCTTAATCTCTCTCTGAAGTTGATGATTATATAATTCAAATTCATTATCTAAAAAATAGCTATATTCTTGTATCTCTTTTAAATAATCTGCTATCAGTAATTTCTCTTTCATTGTGAGATTATCTTTAGCGATTTCATATAGGAAAGTTCCTATAGTATTTCCAATAACAGCTCCTAAAATAGGTATTGGAATTACAGCATGTCCTAATATTGAGGATAATGCACTCACTGATACATCAACACATAAGATTTGCGAATTTAGTAAAAATTCTTCTTTTGTGATTAACTTTTTGCGAAATTTGTATGCTTCTTCAGCGATACCAAATGACGCGGTACACAAAGAACTAGCTACTGCTGCAGGAGTAGCTGTGTAATTCGTAAGGGCGTATATCGTAATGCCCCGAGTACCTCCTTTAATAGCTCCAATTCCACTATCTTTGGAGATTTCAAGCCAATCGTCTTTTGTAAACTCACTAATAGTTTTCCCTAAGCGCTTTTTTTTAATTATTCCTGTTATAAACGCAGTACCCCCTTCTAGAGAAGCCGCTATAGCGGATATATAGGCACCCTGTTTGAAAGTAGGTTTGCTTTTATTGTATATATCTCTTCTAATATTAGTATCAATATCCTTTATATTCCCTTTTTCATTATAAATAGTGGTATTGATTTGATTCCTTTGTACCTCCTTGTAACTCACTTTCGAAGGTTCTATATCAGAAAGTTTGATGTTTCCTGTTGCGAAGAATTGATTTACTTCTTTCCATTGCTTTAATGAGAATTCACCGGTTTTAGTTCCTATCTGATTGGCTTGATTTTCAGAAATGGATAGCAACATTTTTATCTTTTCATAATGATCAGCAGGTATTTGATATTTTCTACCTCCATCTAGAAACCAAGGATATTTTTCATAGTGTTGTTTGATAGCAAATAATGATAAATGATTGCCAGAATTTACAAACTTTTGCTGTATTTCAATTCCATCACGGACAAAATCGGAAGGACCATTATCATTAATCCAGACATATTTAGGAGCTTTTCCTAATATCTGTTCTCTTGCATTTCCAATCCCACATTCAGCAACTTCAGCAATAAAACCATGCATTCCTTTTGTCCCACCACGATTCTGTTCTATAATCGACTTATTTATCTGATGCATAGTAGAATCTAGTGTGTTTATTGCATCCTTAAAATTTTGATTTTGATTCTGGAGATTCTTTAATAGGTTATCTAGTCTAACTTGATTTATGTAATTCGTCCATGATGCAATTGCTTGCTCTTCATTACTTTTTATCACTCTTTTAAAAATCATTATGTATTACTTTCTACTGTTTTACTGAGCATTTTAGACAAAGTCTTGGTGTTGTTAACCAATGCTGCAAGTATCTGCTTGTCTTCAGAGTTAAGAGTTGAATAGTTAGTAGAGTCATAGTGCAGACACTCTTGAAATTGTTGAGAAAGTTCTACCTTTAGTGAAACCGTTTGATCAATTAGTTGTTCTATATTTACTCCTACTTTTCTTAGCTCGTTAGTAAGATTTTGGAGTTTTATTATTTCGTCTTTCTTTTTTTCTTGAAGCTTAAATCTTTTTTTTACGGTTAATAAAACACTTGCTAGTAGGGTAGTTCCGGCAATTCCCCAACCTACAGGACCTGCAAGAGCTAATAAAGCTTGACCTGCAGCCATTCCTCCACCACCTGTGGCTAAGGCACCACCACCAAGCCAAGCTATGGCAGCGTTAGATGCAGCTGCCCCGCTTAAAGCAGAAATAGCAGTGCCAGTGGAGGCTGTACCGAAAGTTGTCGCAACCCACATTGCCGCGGTAGGAGCTGTACTAGCGACAAAGCCTCCAGCAGTTAAACCAGCTCCAATTAATTGGCTACCTCTCTCAAGATTCTCACTTTGTTCTTTCGCAAATTCTATTACTCCTTGGAAGTTTTGTTTCTCTATTTTTATCTCTTCAAAATCTATTACGAATTCTTTTGGGTGAAAAGCGATACTATTTATCAAGCACTCGACATCTGAAATAAGTTGTACGGTTTCTTCTCGTTCTTTTAATAGAGTTTCTCCTTTAGAACTAATTAGTTTATATTCCTCATCGTATTTTTTTTCTGCTTTATTTAGTTCTTTATTTAACAAATCACTGGGATTTAGAATTGCATCCTCAACTTTTTCAATCTCATTCATAAGTGGGTTAGGTTGAATTTTAGGTTCTAGATTTTTTGATTCACAGAAATCTATATAACTAATTAAGTTATTTCTGTGTTGGTATAATTGGGATTTAGTTTCCTTAAATAAATTTTTATTGAACCAACCAACTTGTTTTCCTTCTATACAGTATTGAGAATACATTGAATGAATCTGCCTGATATCGGGTTGAATATCTTTCCATTTTTTATAAGCTTGTATTTTCCAAATAAATTTGGTTTTTATGTTTAAGATGAACACAATAATGCTAAATAATGCCATTATAAAAATATAAGCCATTTTTTTCTCCTAGAAATAAGTAGTTTTGATTTTACTTCATTATAAGCATTATACGCTTATAACTCTTGTTCTTATTATATCACTCAGAAATAATGAAAGAAGAGTAAAATAAAAAAATTTACGAAATTTAGTAAAATTAGACAAATAAAATTTATTTAATTTCTATATTTAGCAAATGGTGAGTAGTCAAGTCTATTTTGTATCGCTTTAATAGTATCAGAAAGACTGTATTTTTCGATTTGAAATATGGTTGGCTTTATTCAATTTTCGATTTTGAAAATATAGGTTTAGAAGCGTCCTAACTATCAGTTTTTTTG
>NZ_JVGR01000006.1:216-17362 GCF_001073005.1 Streptococcus sp. 449_SSPC | reverse complement strand
TTAGAAGCGTCCTAACTATCAGTTTTTTTGAAAATAAAAGGAAATTTATTTGAAAAAAATCCCTCATAAAAAAGTTAATCTATTAGAAAATTAAGTGATACTATGTTATAATTTAATATGGTTAAGTCTCGATAAAATCAAGGAAAAAGTGTATAGAAATGTGTTTACAATCTTTATATCTTGTGACCGTAAAATGCTTGTCAGATTCTTAGACTGTTCCTTGCTATCTTATGAAAGTTTGAGACAGGAAAATAAAAAAATGTATTAGCTAGAAAAAATAAGAAATAAAAAATGACAGAAAAAATTTCCGTAATTATTCCCGTTTACAATGTAGAAAATCAACTCCAGACCTGTCTAGACAGCGTCCTGGGGCAGACCTATCAAAATCTTGAAATTATTCTCATCAATTATGGCTCAATAGATAATAGCGACGCCATTTGCCGTAGTTATGCCGCTAGGGATTCTCGGATCCTCTATTTTAAAAAGGATAATGGAGGGCTTTCAGATGCTCGCCATATTGGTATTCGTCAGGCTAAGGGAGCTTACGTCACCTATGTGGATGCTGAGGATTGGGTAGAGCCAACCTATCTAGAGGAGCTTTATAAGGCGCTTCAAGCACACAAGGCAGATATCGCAGTTGCTAATTACAGTGTCTATAAGGAATCGGAAGATCTCTTTTATTTTTATATCAAGGATGAAGATTATTACGAACAGGTCTATTCACCCGCTCAGATTATTGATGGTCTCTTTGAAGAAACCAATAACATTAACATCGCTCTGATTTCTGCGACAGGCAAACTCTACAAACGTTCTTTGTTTAATGACTTGCTTTTTCCAAAAGAGCATGCAGGGGAGGATGGCTTTTTCAACCTTAAAGCCTATCTCATGAGTGAGCGTACGGTTTATCTCAACAAGGGACTTTATGTATATCGTGAGAGTCCAGAGATGCCATCAGCGACTTGGATGCAAGATTGGATGATGACCTTGGTTTATGCCATGGAAGAACGCTTGGCTATTGTTGCTAGTCATGGTTTCCCTCTGGAGAAATACATGGTCACCTACCGTCAGATGCTAGAGGCTTGCTTGAAAAATGTTGAGGAGCAAGGTCTCACGGATTCTGATGCCTACCGCTCCATTCAGGAGAAATTCCAGGTCTTGAGTTTAGCTCCTCAACGTTATGAGACTAAAAAGCGTGCTATTGTTCTTGCGGCTAACTATACTTATGTTGACCAAGTGCTTACGACCATCAAATCCATCGTTTTCCATCATCGCAACATTCGTTTTTACTTGATTAACGATGATTTCTCTCAAGAGTGGTTTAGAGGACTAAACCGTCATTTGGCTGCCTTTGGTAGTGAAGTGATTAACTGTCGTGTGGATAGTAGTCATATCAAGCAATACAAGACTAATAGCAACTATGCAAGCTATCTTCGCTATTTTGTGGCGGACTTTGTGTCTGAGGAACAGGCCCTTTATTTGGATAGTGACATGGTGGTTACAGGTTCTCTAGAGGACCTCTTTACCCTTGATTTGCAAGGTCGACCTTTGGCTGCCGTGCGTGATTATGCTATTCAGGTTCAGGATCGCCAGGCGATGTTTGATGCTGGCTTCATGGTGATTGATACGGCTTATTGGAAGCAGTACAACATGAGACGCCACCTAATCGACATGACTAGTGAATGGCATGACAAGGTCCCATTTGCGGAGCAGTCCATTCTAAACATGGTCTTCCGTAACAACTGGTTGCCCTTGTCTTTTGACAACAACTATGCGGTTACCAAGTCTAGTTTAGCTGGTTTCCATCTGCCAAATGGTCAAGACTATCCTAAGGTTGTGCATTATGCCTCACACCGTAAGCCTTGGTTGCCATTGGCTTGCCAAGCTTATCGCGAGGTCTGGTGGTTCTATGCTCAAATGGATTGGTCAGGGGTTGCTGAAAATGTCGCTTTATTGCCACTTTCAGAGGACATGATTTATCCTAAGGGCCGTCCATTTACTTGTTTGGTTTACACCAACATTTCAGAAATTCCGCATTTGACGGACCTTATCTCGGCTCTTCCTAAGGTACAGTTTAAAATTGCCTCTCGACAGCATGTGACAGATAAACTTGCCCAATTGATTACCTATCCAAATGTGACGGTTTACTCAGCCATTGCGGGCTTAAATGGGCTAGATTTGGAATTGTTGCGTACCAGTGACTTGCTTCTAGATATCAATCCAGGAAGAAAAGTAGTGGAAATTCTTGATGCCTTTAGGTTTGAAAACAAACCGATTTTAGGGTTCGAGGACCTTAAGTCAACCAAGCATAACCAACAAACCTACTCAAGAGATCGTTGGAAAGAGATGGCTGAGACCATTCGCCAAATGCGCAAGAAGAGCCTGTAATCCTTTGCTTGGATAAGTAGGCTGAAATGGCGTCTCTGTCTCGTTTCAATCGAAATAACATCAGCCTGTCTATGGGCAGGAAATAGGAGTAATAGTGAAAAAAATTAGTCAATCGATAATCACCAAACGTGTCTTATGGACCCTCTTTTTCCTCTTTATTTATTGTTTGGGAAATCAATTGGTTCTACCGTTTGTAGATTTGAAAAATGCAAATATCTTTGGGGGAGCCATCGGTTCCTTGGCTTTCTCTAGTGCCATGATGGGTGGAAACCTCAGGTCCATGTCTCTTTTTTCAGTGGGCTTGTCGCCCTGGATGTCGGCCATGATTCTCTGGCAGATGTTTTCTTTCTCTAAGAAAATGGGCTTGAAAAATCTTCCCATTGAGATTCAGGACCGTAGACGCATGTATTTGGCCCTGGGGATTGCCATTGTTCAATCTTTGGCAGTATCATTGAATTTACCTATCGTTTCAGGGGTTAATGCTAGTCTCGCTGTTTTCATGAATACCATTTTATTGATTGCCGGGACCTTTTTCTTGGTTTGGCTATCAGATCTCAACTCCCTCTTTGGGATTGGGGGCTCCATTGTCATCTTGATGGCAAGTATGATGGCCAATCTGCCTTATCAAATCATGGATAGCATTGAAAAATTAGGTATTGGTTGGAATGTCTTGCTTCCTCTGATTCTGTTCAGTTTGATTTTCCTCTATGTTTCAGGGGTTGTGCAGAGGGCTAGATACCGTATCTCAATCAATAAAATCAATATTCATAACCGCTTCAAACAGTATTCTTACTTGGATATTATGTTGAATCCAGCTGGAGGGATGCCTTTCATGTATGCCATGTCCCTAGTCAGCATTCCGCAGTACGTCTTTATGCTGATTCAATTTATCCATCCTGAAAACAAGTGGACCAGTGGTGCCATCAAGGCCTTGACGGTTGGTCAACCTCTTTGGTTGGTTGTTTATCTGGTCATGCTCTTCGTTCTAGGGTTAGCTTTTGCTTTTGTTAATGTCTCTGGTGAGCAAATCTCTGAGCGTATGCGCAAGTCAGGTGAGTACATCTACGGCGTTTATCCAGGCCAAGAAACCAGTGCCTATATCAACCATTTGGTGCTTAGACTTGGTTTCATCGGTGCCCTTTACATGCTCTTTATGGCAGGTGCTCCAATGCTTATTATCTTGGTCAATCATGATTACCTGCAATTGAGTATGATTCCTGGTACTTTCTTGATTTTTAGCGGTATGATTTACAACGTTAACGAGGAAATGAAAGCCTTGAAGCTTAACACTTCCTACACCCCACTTTTTGAAAATGTATAATATCTCACCCCTCGTGGGGTTGAGAGGCAGGCTGGTGATGTGTGATCGGTCTGCCCCTCAATCTCAAGTATTGTGATGAAAAGACAATGAAGGAGAACTCATGTATTATTTTATTCCAGCTTGGTATGGACAGACGGACGAATTTTGGAAGACGGCCATTGATCCTTGGTACCGTATCCGTCAAAAAATTGAATTTGATGACAGCTTGCACCAAGTTCGTATTTTTCAGGATGAGGATTTAGCGCCTCAGCTTTTGCTTTTAGCCTATCAACCGCATTTGCGTTATTTCCTGCATCGTCATGATGTCTTGGAAGTTGGCTATACGGCTATTTTTGACTTGATTCAGGGTATCACTAATGAAGATATGAAAAACCTTCAAGTGACAGACCTGGAATGGCCAGAAGGGTCTACCTTTGTTCACACACCATTTGCTATCGTGGTGCAATGCCAACACAAGCGTTATGCCGAGATTGAGTTCGGTTCAGAAGGCTTTATTGGCATGATTCGCTACTATAAAGAAGAGCAAATCATTCGTGAAGACATCTATGATGACCGCGGCTTTATTTCAAGTAGTCTTTATTATGAAGACGGACAACCAAGCTATCGAAACTACCTTAATGCCAAGGGAGTTTGGCAGCTTTGTCATTTCTTTGATGGTCGTGGGATTGTAGCCAATCCTCGTACGGAAGGTCGTTTTAATAAGAGTTACTACGGTGACCTTTCAGAAGTTATCTGGGAATTTTTGACTAAATTCTTGGAAGAAAAGGTAGAAGCAGAGGACCGCTTTGTTATCGCCTCAGATTTGCGTCATAACAAACACCTCTTTGACCACTTGCCAGCAGCTAACACTAAGATTTTGACCTGGTTCGCAGAACGTAATCAGGATGATAGTATTGACACCTATCCAGCCTTTCTGCCACAAGTGGACTTGTTGATTGCTGACCGTTACGATTACTTGGAGCAACTTCAAGTTGCCTATCCAGAAGAGGCTAAGAAACTCAAACACATGGCTTCCTTCGATACTCGTTTGGCTTTGGGAACTAGTCAACGTGTTAAAGAGTCTAAGATCTTCTATCAGGTTGACTTTGACCAATTGGATTTAGAGGCGATTTATCAGGTTTTGGCTTTTGTGGCTAAGTATCCTAAGACACAGGTTGAGTTTGGAGCTTTTAATGCTAATCCAGAGCAACTTGCTAGCCTGCAAAATCAAGTGGAAAAAATGATTGAAGAACGATTGAGTCCAGAAGCCTTTGAAGAGGTTGTCGAAAGTAGTGGTGCAGAAAATAAATTGGAAGAAAATAATGAAATCGTAAGCCGATTTTCTTTCCAAGACCTGCGTGACGAGACTGCCCTTATCAAGTCTCTTCAGTTTACACGACTCATTGTTGACTTGAGCAAGGAGCCTAATCGTTATACACAGATTGCAGGGATTAGTGCTGGTATTCCGCAGATTAACCGTGTGGCGTCTGAGTATGTGACCCACCAAGAAAATGGTTATATCTTGAAGCACTTGTCCGATTTTGAAAAAGGGGCTTACTACTATTTGGGACAGTTGAACAACTGGAACCGTTCCCTTATCTACTCAATTGAGAAAATTAAGGAAAACACAGGAGACCGTTTGGTACAAAAATGGGAAAATTGGTTGAAGGAGGAGCAGAATGACCAAGGATAATCGCCTGAAAATACTACAAGTTGGGTCATCCAACTGGTCAGAAAATCAGGAAATTCCTGAAAATATGAAATGGTATTATTGCAATCTTGGTCAGCTTGAGACCTTGCAAGAAACCATCGAAGAAGACGAAATCAAGACTTTCACAGCTGTCATTGTGGACAGTCTTGCAGGTCTTGAAGAATTGATGGCTATTAAAGAGCATTTGATTCCTCATACTATTTTCTTTGATCAAACGATTGAAGTGACAGATGAGATACTTGCTCAGTTTATCAAGGAAATGTGCGCTGTGCCGACTGATTTTTCAAATCAAGGACAGTTGCTCTTTACCCTTTCAAAAGCGCTCTTTTCAGGGCAGTACGGGGATAAGATGTTTCCTTTCACTACCCAGGTTAACCCCAATTTTACTGGCCAAGTGACCTACCATGGTTATGAAAATGTCATTTTAAAAGGGGATTATGGTCAAGATTTCAGCCCTGTCTTGGATTGGACCTATAATGTCAGAGCCAGCAAGGAAAATCCTATCGAGCTTTGGCTGGAATTTGAAAAAGAGGAGACTTGCGAGTGTCGTTTGATTCTCAATCTTTTGCCAGAAGGTTCGGTCGCAGGTATTTTTAAGACCTATATCGTTTCAGAAGAAGAAATGCGCAAGGGGGCCATTGTTCTTGATGAGGACATGACCTTCCTCTTGGCTGCTAGTCTTGAAATGAAGGGCAAAGGTCAGATTACAATTGGTGGTCTCCACCAACGTTTGACCCGTTTCCAATTCGGTAAATTTGTACTTGGTGGTGGTATTCTCCACGACAGCAAGCGTCAGGAAATCAACTATTTCTTTTATCCTGGGGATTTCAAGCCACCTTTGTCTGTTTACTTCTCAGGTTTCCGTCCTGCCGAAGGTTTCGAAGGTTTCGGAATGATGAAAGGGATGGGAACACCATTCTTGCTCTTTTCAGACCCTCGTCTCCAAGGGGGAGCCTTCTACATGGGAACTGAAGAGCTTGAAAATAGTATCAAGGATACCATCCAACATTACTTGGACTATCTAGGTTTTGACAATAGTCAACTCATTCTCTCTGGGATGTCCATGGGAACCTTCCCATCTATGTACTATGGTGCGGACTTTGAACCTCATGCCATCATCATGTCTAAACCCCTAGCCAATGTTGGTACTATCGGTAATCGTGCCAGACTCTTGGCACCAGAGGTTTTCCCGACAGGAATTGATGTCTTGCATTTGCAGACAGGACGCTTGGATAATGAGGGTGTTGAGGCCCTTAATCAGAAGTTCTGGAATAAGTTTGAAAAAGCAGATTTTTCAAACACGACCTTTGGTCTTTCTTACATGAAAGACGAGGATATGGATCCGACGGCCTATGAGGATATTACCAAGTCCCTCTATTACTCAGGGGCTAAGATTCTCAGTAAGGGAACGTCAGGTCGACACAACGATGATTCATATACGGCGACAACTTGGTTTGTCAATTTTTACCGTATGATTTTAGAAAATGATTTTGGAAGGAAGGAGTAAGAATGTTCAGAAACAAGAAATCAGAAATCTTGTGGGGCTTAAACCACAAAGCCTACATGTATGGCTCAAAAATTGTTAAACGCCAAGATGGTTCTGTGCAATTTTACAATCCTTTGGTGCCATCAGGAACGGAAATCCAGTCTTGGATGGCCATCCAAAACTATCAAGCTGCTCGTACCCAGCCTGCCCTCCCACTTTTGAAAAAGGGGCATAGCTATGACTTGACAGCTAATCTCGAAGCTGTACCAACAGGCTCAGTCTTTTTGAAAGTCAGCTTTTTGGACCGTTATGACAATGAAATCAAACAGCTTATTGAAAAAAGTACCCACATGACCTTTATTTACCCTCATGATGCCTATACCTATCGTATTTCTCTCTTGAGTGCTGGGGTCAAAGAGCTGGATTTCTACAGCTTGAAACTGGAAGAAACAGGAGAAGAACATGTTTAAACAACTGAATCCTATTCTCCCTGTTAAGGAGATACTCAAGGAAATCAACGTCCTAGCCGATGAAATGGCCGGTCTGAGCAACCTTGAGTTGAAAAATAAAACGCAGGAATTTAAGGAGCGTTTAGCCCAAGGAGAAAGCTTGGACGACCTCCTGCCAGAAGCCTTTGCGGTTGTTCGTGAAGCAGATAAGCGCGTGCTAGGCATGTTTCCTTATGATGTTCAGGTCATGGGGGGCATTGTCATGCACCAGGGCCATATCGCTGAGATGAATACCGGTGAGGGTAAGACTTTGACGGCAACCATGCCAGTCTACCTTAATGCCTTGTCAGGTGAAGGGGCTATCCTCGTTACGACCAATGAATATTTGGCTATCCGTGACGCCGAAGAAATGGGTCAGGTCTATGAGTTCCTAGGTTTGACGATTGGTGTGCCTTGTGTGGAAGGCAGTAATGAGATGGAACCAGCTGAAAAGCGTGCCATCTATCAATCAGATATCGTTTACACGACCAATGCCAGTCTAGGTTTTGACTATTTGATTGATAACCTTGCTTCTAACCAAGACGGGAAATACATGCGTCCTTTTAATTATGCTATCGTCGATGAGGTTGACTCGGTCCTTCTTGATAGTGCCCAGACGCCCTTGATTATTTCTGGTGCGCCCCGTGTTCAGTCCAACTACTATGGAATGATGGATACACTCATGACCACCTTGGTCGAGGGTGAAGACTACATCTTCAAAGAGGAAAAAAGTGAAGTTTGGTTGACCACTAAGGGTGCCAAGGCTGCTGAAAACTACCTCGGTATCGGCAACCTCTACGATGAGGAAAATAGTACCTTTGCCCGTCATTTGCTCTTTTCACTTCGTGCCCACTTGCTCTATAAAAAGGACAAGGACTACATCATTCGTGATGGTAAGAAAGGGCCTGAAGTGGTTCTTCTTGATAAATCGACAGGTCGTCTCTTGGAATTGACCAAGCTCCAAGGTGGACTCCACCAAGCCATCGAAGCCAAGGAATTAGTGGCCTTGTCACAAGAAACCAGAGCCATGGCTTCTATCACCTACCAAAGTCTCTTTAAAAAATTCAAGAAAATTTCAGGGATGACTGGTACTGGTAAGGTTGCGGAAAAAGAATTTCTCGATACCTATGGTATGAAGGTCATTCAAATTCCAACCAACCGTAAGAAACAACGTATCGACTATCCAGATAAGATTTATGCGACTCTGCCAGAGAAGGTCTTTGCTTCTTTAGAGTATGTTAAGCATTATCATGAAAAAGGCAATCCTATCTTGATTTTCGTTGGTTCGGTGGAAATGTCAGAGCTTTATTCTTCTTTACTTTTGCGTGAGGGGATTGCTCATAACCTACTAAATGCCAACAATGCACCTCGAGAGGCTGAGATGATTGCTGAGTCAGGACAAATGGGTGCCGTGACAGTTGCGACTTCAATGGCTGGACGTGGAACAGATATCAAGCTCGGCAAGGGCGTAGCTGAACTGGGTGGATTGGTCGTAATCGGTACGGAACGTATGGAAAGTCAACGTATTGACTTGCAAATTCGTGGCCGTTCTGGACGTCAGGGAGATCCTGGTATGTCTAAATTCTTCGTCTCACTTGAAGACGATGTGATTAAGAAATACGGTCCATCATGGGTTCACCGTACCTACAAAGAATACGCCATTAATGATCACATTGAGCCTAAGGAACTGACCGGTCGCAAGTATCGTAAATTGGTTGAAAAAGCCCAAGAAGCTAGCGAAAGTTCTGGTCGTACCTCACGTCGTCAGACGCTTGAATTTGCAGAAAGTATGAACATCCAACGTGAGATGATTTATGCTCAACGTGACCGTCTCATCTACCACAATCAAGGTTTGGACACTGTTATCGACGAGGTTCTTGACGATTTCATCGACCAAGCAATGGCTGAGGAAGATTTCTCAAAAGCGGAAAATCTTTACCACTTTATCTTGCGTAATATCAGCTTCCGCATCAATGAAATTCCTAAGGATTTAGACCTCAACAATCGTGAGCAAGTCTTGGAACTCATCTACCAGTTTGCCTATCGTGAACTTGATGCTAAGAAGCAGGAGTTGAAAACCAAGGAACTTAACGAGTATTTCCAACGCCTATCCATGCTGAAGGCTGTGGATGACAACTGGGTGGAGCAGGTAGACTATCTGCAACAACTCCAAATGGCTATCGGTAGCCAGCAACTCAGTCAAAAGAACCCTATTGTCGAATATTACCAAGAGGCCTACAAGGGCTTCGAAGCCATGAAACGTCAAATCAGAAAGGATATGGTTCGTAATCTTCTCCTTAGTCAGGTGCAAGTCACTAAAAAAGGAGATATCATCAGCCATTTCCCATAAAATAAGGAAATTATGACAGTATATAACATTAATTTAGGCATAGGTTGGGCCAGCAGTGGTGTTGAGTATGCTCAGGCCTATCGTGCTAAGATTTTCAGGGAAATGGGGCAAGAAGCAAAATTTGTCTTTATGGACCTCATCCTTGGGGATAATATCGAGCATATGACTAGCAAGATTGGTTTTTCAGACGATGAAATCATCTGGCTTCATAACTATTTTACAGATATCAAGATTGCGCCATCGACCATTAGCCTAGCAGAAATAGAGACCGTCTTACCTGCCAATCCTGAGCGCAAGGAAGTTGCTGGTCGCCTCATTCGTTACCATTATCCACAGGATGATATGGTAGTAGCATGTAACCTTCGTGCGGTTGACGAGGACGCTGTGGAAACCGTGAGCTACTTTGTCAATGACAAGCTTTTGCGCAAGGACTTTTACTCTTACACCCGTTATTGCAGTGAGTATTCTGCGCCTAAGGACAATCAAGCCAAGGTTTACCAACGTCGTTTTTATAACGAAGATGGGTCTACAGCCTATGACATGATTGTAGGAGACAATAATCAGGATATCTATCGTTTCCCTGATCAGGTTCTCTATGGTAAGCAAGAATTCCTTCGTTATTTCTTCAAACGTCTGGCCCTAACCAAGGATGATGTGGTCATTTTGGACCGTGAAACGGGTATTGGCCAGTTGGTCTTTGAAGAAGCGCAAGCTGCTCGCCTAGGCGTCGTTGTTCACGCTGAGCATTTTAGTATCAATCAAACTGATGACAACTACATTCTCTGGAATAACTATTACGAGTACCAATTTACTAATGCGGACAAGGTTGATTTCTTTATCGTGGCGACTGATCGTCAGAAGGAAATCTTACAGGAGCAGTTCCGTCGCTACACCAACCATGATCCAAAGATTTATACCATTCCGGTGGGAAGTCTGCCTGAATTGGTTGGACAAGACAAGCCACGTAAACCATTCTCAATGATTACGGCCTCACGTTTGGCCCAGGAAAAACACATTGACTGGTTGGTTCGTGCGGTTATTGAGGTTCATAAGACCTTGCCAGATATCACTTTTGATATCTACGGTAGTGGTAGTATGGATGCCAAGTTGCGTGAGATTATTGTTGAAGCACAAGCTGGCGACTATATCCGACTCATGGGCCACGCTGACTTGACTGACATTTATAGCCAGTACGAAGTCTATCTGACAGCTTCAACCAGCGAGGGTTTTGGACTTACTCTTATGGAGGCGGTTGGCTCAGGTCTTCCGATGATTGGATTTGACGTTCCTTATGGGAATCAAACCTTTATTCAGGATGGGGCCAACGGTTATCTCCTCCCCGTCGCTGAAAATCATGTTGTGGATGTTATCACCAAGTCCTATAAGGATGCCATTGTCCGTCTCTACGAAGAAGGCAATATCGAGGCTATGCGCCAAAAATCTTATGACCTTGCCAAAGGCTTCTTGACTAGCCAAGTCAAGGCAGCTTGGAAACAGTTACTTGAGGAGGTACGCTCATGATATTCTTATGTGATTACTACAATCAAGCCAGTAAGGATTTGGCTTACTCTCTTCAGGCAGCAGGCTACGATGCCACAACAGTTGTCATCAATCTAGATGGCTTTCTCCCTCAAGGAGCTCTCTCTCCTTTCACCTACTATGTGGAAGCAGCAGAGGAAACAGGCAAACCACGCTTTTTCAACCAAGTCCCTGTGCCAGCCTTTTGGGAAATTTCAGGGAACAATCAGATGGCGCGTGTGTCTAACCTCACCGAAGAACGTGCCCGCATCACCTACCCAGAAGGTAGCAAGGCACGTATTGTCAAAAGTGTCGAATGGTTGGACAAGTCAGGTAAGATTCGCCAAGTGGACTACTACAACAAGTACGGTTTCTGCTTTGCCAAGACCACTCATGATGAGAATGGTCAGGCACTCTTTACCAGCTACCAAACCAAAGAAGGCGACGAACGTATCTTGGAAAATCATCTCACCGGTGATATTCTCTTGACCTTACCAGGACAAGCCCTTCGTCGTTTTGCCAACCGTACCGAATTTATCAAAGCCTTTCTAGCTCAGGTCTTTGGTGATATCGACCACATTATCTTTAATAGCTTGGCGACACCTTTCATCGTCTCATGGACTATGGAAAATCAAGGTGCCACTGATGTCCTTGTCTGGCAAGAGCCGTTGGGTGATGTCCTTCCAGGTAATATGAATGGTATCTTGGAAGATAATTCAGCCAGAGCCAATGCCATCATCATTCCTGATAAGGCGACTTATGAAAAGGCCTTGACCTTGGCGCCAGAGGACAAGCATCATAAAATCTTGTCTCTTGGCTATGCCTATGACTTCAAGGAAAATCATGGTAAACCTCGTAATGCCTTTATCGCAACCAATTCAGACCAAATTGAGCGTTTGGAAGTCTTGGTTGAGTCACTCCCTGATGTGACCTTCCAGATTGCAGCGGTCACTGAGATGTCACCAAGATTGCTTTCAATGATGCGTTATTCAAACGTTGTGCTCCATCCAAACGCTAGTCACAAGCAGTTGGACAAGCTCTATCAAGAGTCTGACCTCTACTTGGACATTAACCATCATAATGAATTGTATAAGGCGACACGAACTGCCTTTGAACACCAATTGTTGATTTTGGCCTTTTCGGAAACAGCTCATGGTCCTGTCTATACAGCACCTGAGCATATCTATGCCAGTCAGAACCATCCAGCTATGGTTGCCAAGATTAAGCAGGTCCTAGGCGATGATCAAGCCATGCAAGAAGCCATGCAAGCTCAAAAAGCTCAAGCCAACACCCTGACTGCCTCTGAGTTGGCCGACCGCTTACAATCACTTTTAGGAGGAAATCATGTCTAAAAAAGATTTATTCTACGGTGACGTTGAAGGCCGTATGGAAGAACTCAAGCAAAAGCCTATCACAAAAGAAAAAGAAACCAGAGGAGAGAAGATTAACAAGAGCTTTTCAATCATGCTCGGACTTGTTATTATCATCGGTTTGATCTTCACCCTTATTGGTTTGTTGAGGTAGTCTTATGATGTTAGTATTTATGGTTCTAGCAGTGATTCTTTCGGTTGCCCTTATCGTCCTAGTGACCATCCAACCGCGTCAAACGCAGATTTTTTCAACGGATGCCACGAGTAATATCGGTAAACCAAGTTATTGGGCTAGCCAACCGATTCGAAAAATGTTGACCTTGGCTATCAGCATAGCCCTCTTTATCCTCTTACTTATTTTTATGATTGTTTCTTATAAGTAGAGGACTTCCTACTATATAATAGAAAGAAGTATGTCATGCGCGTACATTTTACAAATTTATTTGGCCAGTCCTCACGTAGTGTGGCCTTGATTGCCCAAAATGATACCATGAAGATTGCCAGAGAGCTCGGTGCTAATGAATTAGGAATTTATTTCTATGATAGTAGCCAAGAGCCAGATGGAGAGCTTAATTCCCGCTTTGATGGGATTGTAGCAGGACTGAGTGTTGGAGACATCGTTTTCTTCCAGTCTCCATCATGGAATGGTAGTGAGTGGGATAGCCGATTACTCCGTAAATTCAAGGCTGTTAATGCTAAGACTGTTATGTTTATCCATGACGTTCCACCTCTCATGTTTGATAGTAACTACTATCTCATGTCTGCTTATATTGACATGTACAATCTCTGTGATGTCGTCGTGGTTCCTTCTGAAAAGATGCGTGATCGTTTGATTGAGGAAGGGTTAACAGTTGAGAAGATTATCATCCAAAAACTTTGGGACTTACCTCACAGTCTTGACCTACACCAACCTAGTTTCCAGAAGAAGATGATTTTTGCTGGGAATCCAACCCGTTTCCCACACGTCCTAGATTGGAAACAAACCACACCTCTCCACGTCTACGCTGAGAAACAAGAAGATAAGGATTATTCCAAAGTCCACCTCGAAGGTTGGCGTAATAAACATGAGCTTTTGCTAGAGCTATCTAAGGGAGGCTTTGGTCTGGTCTGGGGTAATTCAGAAAAACCAGAAGATGAGCTTGATTACTATAAGATGAACATCTCTTACAAACTCTCGACTTACTTAGCTGCAGGTCTCCCAGTGGTTGTTCCTGACTACCTCTCAAATGCAGACTATATTAAGGAACATGGACTAGGCTTCGTTGTTTCAAGTCTGGAAGAAGCAGACCGTTGTGTTCAAGAATGTACCGAAGAGCAGTATGCGCAGATGGTAGCTAACGCTCGCCACACTGCCTACCTCATCAGTAATGGTTACTTCACCAAGAAACTTTTTATCGATGCTATCATGGCGTTGAGTTAATAACGAAGGATTATCGAAAGATAATCCTTTTTTGCTATAAATCTGAGCATATAACTTGACTTTTATGAAAACCACTCAAATCATTTTCACTTTAGACTTAAGGAGTTAAGAAAGATCTGTCTCTAATTAGGACTAATGTTAAAAAAACACCTGACAATCGACTTGTAAATGTAAAATATCAGCCCTGAATAATTGATTGTAATTGTTCGACAATTTACTACAAAACGAATTGTAGAAAAATTTAAAAGTAAAAATAAAGGTCTTTAAAAATGAGAAAACCTGCAGGAAATAGCGTAAAAACAAGTGTTTAAACCGTTTTAAATCTAAAATATAATCAATTAGTGTTAAATAACAGAAAATTCAGAATTGCGAAAACCTTACATTTTTTAGAGAAAATGAGACAAAAAAGAACAATTTTTAGTCAACTTGTGTTATATTATAAAATGTAATTTCCAGATTAGGAAATGACTCATATTTTTAGGAGGTAAATATGTTTTTTAGACGTAACGAGGGAGAATTCCGCGAAACAGATCGCGTGACTCGCTTCAAACTTATCAAATCGGGTAAAAACTGGCTCCGTGCTGCAACATCTAACTTTGGACTTTTCAAAGTTGTTAAAGGTGGCGCAGACGCTCCGTCAGTAACAGTTCAAAATGTAGAAGAAAAATCTTCTCTTCTTTCAGGTACAGCCCTTCTTAAAGGGATTGCAGCAGCAGGTGCTGTGGCAGGTGGTGCAGTGGCAACTTACACTGCTCAAGCCGAAGAAACAACAGCACCAGCTTTGGAAAGCCAAGCAACTACAAACCATGACGTATTGGCAAACTCTGAAGCAGCTGTATTGAGCGCTGCTCCAGTATCTGAAACAGTAGCTTCAGAAGCTCCAGCAGTAGCATCAACAAGCCAAGAGTCTACAAGCTCTTCAGTTGACGCTCAAGCAAGTACAGATGCTTCAGTTTCAGTATCACAATCTGTATCAGCAGAATTGTCACAAGCTATCTCAGAATCTGTATCACTTAGCAAAGTGAACTCAACTTCTGAAAGCCAATCACACACTGAAAGCAACAGTGGTTCAAACTCAGAATCATCTTCATCTTCAGAATCAGCAACTTCAACAGCTGCAACTGCATCAGAAACAGCTACTCAAGAAGATGAAAAAACTATCTTGGATCAAAACGTTTCAGAAGCAGAATTGCTTGTAGGTATCGCTAAAGACTACCAAGCTAAGTTGACTGATACAGCTGCTAAAGCTGAAATCCAAACTGCTATCGCAACAGTTCAAGAAGAAGTTGCTAAATCAACAACATTGCTTGCTGCATCAGCAACAAACGCTGCTTACGCAGAACAACGTGAGCGCCTTGGTAACGCTGTTGACAACATGATGACTAAAATCACTGACAACGGCTTCACAGGTAACTCAGTAGTTAACGGTGTTGCAGCAGTTACTGCACAGTTGGCACCAATCTCAACAAGCACTACTGGTAGTGTAGATACTAACCCAGTTATTTCAAATGCTAATGGTGCAACGATTGAAGATGCAGCCTTCAATGAAGCTGGTTATGCTTTGGATCCAAACGCTGATCGTTTCACTTTCGGTGTATGGCAATTCCTTAAAACAAACCACGCTACTGGTGCTAAAACAAACTTTGATTACTACGCTACACTTTCAGTAGACCGTTCAGCAATCACAGGTAGCCTTTCAGCTAACCCAGATGTTTACTTGCGTATCGTTAAGAAGTCTGATGGTTCAGAAGTTTACACTCGTACAATCAAAGCGGGAGAAAGCAATATCTCACTTCCAAGCTACATCACAAACAATAACTCTGATGTAACTAACACTTTGACATACGCAGCTGCTAACGGAACTAATCCAGGTAACGTTACCTTCTCATTGGTAAATGCTAACCTTGAGTATGAAACACTTCAAATCCGTGATACTAACTACCCAGGTAACCAAGGTGAAGACAAACAAAACGTTCAAACTTCTGTTCCTTATGCTAAAGCTGATCAAACAACTTACTATAAAGTCGTTGACAGTAGCAAGTACACAGAAGGTCAAACATACAAACCAACTGGAAATGAAACAGTTCTTGCAAGCTATACTCAAACAGGTCTTGCAGGGCAACAATTCACAGCCTCAGGAAATCGTGATGTTGCTGGTTACAAACCTGTAGCTGCCACAACAGATACAACTCAAAAAACATCAGGTATTCTCGGTAAGGGTGTTGTTGGACAAAAACTTGTCGAACTTCAAGGTGGAGCAAACCACTACTACGTGAAACGTATTTCTGAAATCGTTGATACTGATGGCTCAACTGTAACGAAATTCTACGCCCTTGATCCATCTCAAGTGAACAATTTTGCTACATCAGATATTGGTACTGAAGATGTATCTAAGTACACACTCATCTACACAAGTAAAGTTAATAAGGCTGGTGAAGAGTGGAAGGCTGATGAGACTAAAGTTACAAAAGTAAACAGTAAAAATGGTGACTACTATCTTGAAGTCAACGAAACTGCTGGAAGCAAATCACTCATTATCACTGGTTGGTCGTCTCCTACTGAGACAGATACTTATAAACAAATGGATGGAACTCTACACACTTATCCACGTCCATTCAAAGGTGCTCCAAGCACATCATTGACACCTGCGGGTGCCGGTAACAACAGTTACAACGTTATTGCTGGTAAAGTTCCAGAGATTCAAGCAGAAGGATCTGTAGCAAATGATCCTACAGCTCCAAACGGAAAAGTATACTCTAATTTGAAGGGTTATACTTCATTCTCAAATAACTACTCAATTACATCAGCGGTTAAACCTTCAACTGATGTGAACTATTACTTCGTTAAGATGAATGATTCTGAATCTGCTTCTCAATCGCAATCATTCTCAAACTCTGCATCAAACTCGCAATCCGAGTCAGAAGTAGTGTCTAAATCACAATCTTCATCAGAATCAGAAGTAGCGTCTAAGTCACAATCTGTATCAGAATCAGAAGTGGTTTCTAAATCACAATCAGTGTCACAATCAGAATCAGAAGTAACATCTAAGTCACAATCTGTATCAGAATCAGAAGTGGTTTCTAAATCACAATCAGTGTCACAATCAGAATCAGAAGTA
>NZ_JVGR01000006.1:0-198 GCF_001073005.1 Streptococcus sp. 449_SSPC | reverse complement strand
GTATCAGAATCAGAAGTGGTTTCTAAATCACAATCAGTGTCACAATCAGAATCAGAAGTAGCGTCTAAGTCACAATCTTCATCAGAATCAGAAGCAGTGTCTAAGTCACAATCTGTATCACAATCAGAATCAGAAGTGGTGTCTAAGTCACAATCTGTATCACAATCAGAATCAGAAGTAGTGTCTAAGTCACAATCT
>NZ_JVGR01000005.1:0-44861 GCF_001073005.1 Streptococcus sp. 449_SSPC | reverse complement strand
TTAAGCGGGTGTAGTTTAGTGGTAAAACTACAGCCTTCCAAGCTGTTGTCGCGAGTTCGATTCTCGTCACCCGCTTTATTTGGAAACAAATAACCAAGCATTTGGCTTGGGCGCGTAGCTCAGATGGTTAGAGCGCACGCCTGATAAGCGTGAGGTCGGTGGTTCGATTCCACTCGTGCCCATATTGGAGAATTACTCAAGAGGCTGAAGAGGACGGTTTGCTAAATCGTTAGGTCGGGTAACTGGCGCGGGGGTTCGAATCCCCCATTCTCCGTAGTATTATGACGAATTATCTTTTAGATAATTCGTTTTCTTTTTTTGAGGTGACAAAATGAAAAATAGTTTTTATCGATTTCTTCTTTATGGGTTTATTATTATTCTTTTTTTTGTAATGCTTTTTTCTTTTGTCTTTACTAATAAAAAATTAACCAAGGATATCTCGTCTAATGTTTCGGGTTTCGTTACCAAAGTAGACTCAGTTGTTTCAGTTCCATTTATTGCTTTATCAAAATCTCATAATGTTATTTCTGATCTCTTATCAACCTATAATGAGAATCAAGATTTAAAAAAATCTTTATCGAATTTAGAAAATCAATCATCTATTATTTCTAACTTGCAAGAAGAGAATGATTCTTTAAGAGCTTCGCTTAATCTTTCGGACAAGCTAAGTCGTGATAATGTTCTCACTGCTGAAGTTTCTATGCGACCTTCTGTGACTTGGTTAAAAGAGTTAACGATTAATGTCGGTAAGTCTAAGAATGTTAGTAAATCTATGCTAGCAACTTCTAATGGTGGAGTAATTGGTTTTGTAACTAAGGTATATGATGATACTACTACTATTTCTTTACTTTCTAGTAGTTCTAGTGATAGTTACCTTGCTTCTAGCGTCAAATCAGAGGATGATAACCAGATTTTCGGGATTATATCTCGTTATGATAATAAAAAGAAGCTGTTAGAGATGACACAACTCAATTCATCTTCTAACGTTAAGGTTGGGACTGAAGTAGTTACAAGTGGTCTTGATGATGTATCAGTAAAGGATGTTCCAATTGGTACTGTAGACTCTGTGAGTGATTATGAAGGAAATCGTACGATTTTGGTAAAACCTTATGCTGATTTTGATAAAATTTCTTATGTTACTTTAGTTGGAGATGGTAAATAATATGAAATTATCCAAGTATTCTATTATTCCTTTCTTACTGAGTATTGTTCCTTTTCTATGGGATGGTCATATTTCGATGATACTTAATCATTATTTATCTCCTGAATTTTTTCTATCATCTCATCTTTTCATTATTTATATTTTTATCTTAACTCTTGATTTTCCAAATAAGTATTCCTTTCTTTACCTTGTTTGTTTTGGATTTCTTTATGATACCTATTATTTCAAAACAGTTGGTATAGTAATTCTAACTCTGCCGCTGTTATGCTATCTGTTAACTCAGCTAGGTCGAATTGTTAAGAGAAATACCTATGTTGATTTTTTGTTAATGTTTTTATTCCTCTTTCTCTTTGATACTATAAATTTTGGCTTTGCCTTATTTTATGGTTTCTCCAATGAGTCTGTGACGGATTTTATTATTTATCAACTAAGTCCTAGTATAGTGTTTAATCTTTTGACCTTTATCTTTATTAAACCTATTCTTGAAAAATTATTTTTGTATCTGTCAGTTGATAGATTTAAATAGAACTGTAATATTGGCGTAACAAAGTTTGCGCCATTTTTTGATACAATTAATAGGTCTTATCGAAAAGGAGTAGTATTTTATATTATGAAAAAACGTATTCTTTCAGCAGTGTTGGTAAGTGGTGTAACCTTATCAGCAGCTGCATCAGTACATGCAGAGGATTATGATTCGCAAATCGCTGCTGCAGATAACGCAATTAGTAACCTTGCTTCTCAACAAGAGACTGCACAAGCGCAAGTTGCTACAATCCAATCTCAAGTATCTACACTTAGAACACAAAAATCAGAATTGGAAACTAAAAATGCTGAACTTGAAAAAGTATCAGCAGATTTGGAATCTGAAATTCAAGAATTATCAAGTAAAATTGTAGCTCGTCAAGATTCTTTGGCGAAACAAGCTCGTAGTGCTCAACAAAATAATACTGCGACTAGCTACATCAACTCTATCTTGAACTCTAAGTCAATCTCTGAAGCTATTACTCGTATCACAGCTATTTCAAAAGTTGTTACAGCTAATAATGACATGTTGACAAAACAAGAGTCTGATCAAAAAGAGCTTGCTGCAAAACAAGAACAAAACCAAGCTGCTATTAATGAGATTGCAACTAATAAGGCAGAACTTGAAACAACAGAAGCTGGTTTGACAACTCAACAAGCAGAACTAGAAGCAGCACAAGTTGCTTTGGCTGCAGAATTGGCTACAGCTCAAGATGAAAAAACATCACTTGTTTCTGCTAAATCAACTGCAGAAGCAGTGGCAGCTTCAACTGCAGCATCAGTTGCTCAGTCACAAGCAATTGCAGAATCAGAGGCAGCAGCACAAGCAGTAGCATCTTCAGAAGCGGCAGCATTTGTAGCTCAATCAGAGGCGGCAGCAACTTCAGAAGCTGTAGCTCAACCTTCAGAAGCTACTGTTTCAGAAACAGCAACAGCCTCAGAAGCAGTACAAGAACCAGTTTCATCAGAAACTTCAGAAACTACTCAAGAGCCAACTGTTGCAACTTCAGAAGCAACACAAGAGCCTGAAGCACAACCAGAATCAGCTGCCTCAGAGGCACAACAAGAGCCTGCTGCTCCAGCAACATCTGAAGCAACACAAGAGCCTGAAGCACAACCAGAATCAGCTGCTCCAGCAGCTTCAGAAGCACCTGCAGCAACTTCAGAAGCACCTGCAGCAACTTCAGAAGCACCAGCAAGTCAAGCACCTGCAGCTTCAGAAGCACCAGCTCCAGCAGCTGAAACACCTAAAGTATCAGCTGCCTCAACTCCTAATACATATCCTGTTGGTCAATGTACTTGGGGTGCTAAATCATTAGCTTCATGGGTTGGTAATTACTGGGGTAATGCTAAAAACTGGATTGCTAGCGCACAAGCAGCTGGCCACTCAGTTGGTACAACTCCTGTAGCCGGAGCAATTGCGGTTTGGCCAAATGATGGTGGTGGTTATGGTCACGTAGCTTACGTAACATCAGCATCAGGTGCAAATTCAATTCAAGTTATGGAATCAAACTATGCTGGTAACATGTCAATCGGTAACTACCGTGGTACATTTGATCCAACATCTTCAGCTCATGGTGGTTCTGTATACTATATTTACCCATAATGACTACAAGAAGGCGATTCGAATTTTCTCGAATCGTTTTTATTTTATAGCAAAATGTCTTTACTTTCTGGAATTACTTTTAGACGGGAAAATGTCGAGGTTAAGGTTAAATCTTTTTAGTCTTGTTAAGTTACTGTGACACCATTTATTTTGCATTGAAAATCAATCTAAAAAAAGGTAGAATGGTTTAGTAGATATTTTGGAGGAAATCATGTCTTATACGAATTTGAAGTTGTTTGCTTTATCGTCTAACCAGGAATTAGCAGCAAAAGTTGCTGATAAAATGGGTATTGAACTCGGAAAATCAAGTGTTCGTGAATTTTCAGATGGTGAGATTCAAGTTAATATTGAAGAATCTATCCGTGGTCATCACGTTTTTATTCTTCAATCTACAAGCTCTCCTGTAAATGATAACTTGATGGAAATCTTGATTATGGTTGATGCGCTAAAACGTGCAAGTGCAGAAACGATCAGTGTTGTTATGCCTTATTATGGTTATGCACGTCAAGACCGTAAGGCACGTTCACGTGAGCCAATCACATCTAAATTGGTTGCTAATATGCTTGAGGTTGCAGGTGTTGATCGACTTTTGACAGTTGACCTCCATGCTTCTCAAATTCAAGGATTCTTTGATATTCCTGTAGACCATTTGATGGGGGCACCACTTATCGCAGATTACTTTGATCGTGCTGGTCTTACTGGTGATGATGTTGTTGTTGTTTCTCCAGACCATGGTGGTGTGACTCGTGCACGAAAACTTGCTCAATGTTTGAAAACACCAATCGCAATCATTGATAAACGACGTAGTGTTGATAAAATGAACACTTCTGAGGTTATGAATATCATTGGTAACGTTGAAGGTAAAACATGTATTTTGATTGATGATATGATTGATACTGCGGGTACCATCTGTCATGCGGCGGATGCGCTTGCTGAAGCTGGTGCGACTCATGTCTATGCCTCATGTACTCACCCTGTATTGTCAGGTCCAGCACTTGATAATATTCAAAAATCTGCTATTGAGAAGCTTGTCGTATTGGACACGATTTATCTTCCAGAAGAACGTTTGATTGATAAGATTGAACAAATTTCAATTGCTGATTTGATTTCAGAGGCAATTATTCGTATTCATGAAAAACGTCCATTGTCACCTTTGTTTGAAATGGGCCATAAATAGACTAAAGCTAGCCTAGGCTAGCTTTTTTTGGTGTTTAAATGCGTTTGAGTTTTTGATATAATGTAAGGCATAATTGCAAAGAGGTGACAGTGATGGATTTAACACAACGTTTTAATAAAAATTTAGATAAGATTGAAGTTTCGATGATTCGTCAGTTTGACCAATCAATTTCAGATGTACCAGGTATCAAAAAGTTGACACTTGGTGAACCTGATTTTACGACTCCAGATCATGTGAAAGAAGCAGCTAAAGCTGCTATCGATGCTAACCAGTCTCACTATACAGGTATGGCAGGACTTCCTGCTTTGCGTCAAGCTGCGGCAGATTTTGTTAAGGAAAAATATAATCTTACTTATAACCCAGATAATGAAATCTTGGTGACTATTGGAGCTACAGAAGCCCTTTCTGCAACTTTGACTGCTATTTTGGAGCCAGGAGATACGATTCTTTTACCTGCACCAGCCTATCCTGGATATGAGCCGATTGCAAATCTAGTTGGTGCTGAAATTGTTGAAATTGATACAACAGCTAATGATTTTGTTTTGACTCCGGAGATGTTAGAAAAGGCAATTTTGGAGCAGGGGGATAAGCTTAAAGCTGTTTTACTTAACTACCCAACTAACCCAACAGGTGTGACTTACTCACGTCAACAGATTAAAGATTTGGCTGAAGTTCTGAAAAAATACGATATTTTTGTTGTTAGCGATGAAGTTTACTCTGAGCTAACTTATGTGGACCAACATGTATCTATTGCTGAGTATTTGCCAGAACAAACGATTTTGATTAATGGTTTGTCTAAATCTCATGCGATGACAGGCTGGCGTATTGGTTTGATTTTTGCACCTGCAGTCTTGACGGCTCAGTTGATTAAGAGTCACCAGTATTTGGTAACAGCTGCAGCTACTATGGCACAATTTGCAGCTATTGAAGCCTTATCTGCTGGTAAAGATGATGCCCAACCAATGAAAGTTGAGTATTTGAAGCGTCGTGATTATATTCTTGAAAAAATGACTGAACTTGGTTTCAAAATTATTAAACCTGATGGTGCTTTCTATATCTTTGCTAAGATTCCAGAAGGCTATACTCAAGATTCCTTTAAGTTCTGTCAAGACTTTGCTCGTGAAAAAGCTATTGCGATTATCCCAGGGGTTGCTTTTGGGAAGTATGGCGAAGGCTATGTTCGTTTGTCGTATGCAGCTAGCATGGATACTATTGAAACAGCTATGGCTCGTTTGAAAGAGTTTATGGAAGAACATGCAGAAGCTTGAGAGTAGAGGGCTTGTCCTCTTCAATCGTAATTATCGTGAGAACGATAAGCTAGTTAAGATTTATACCGAGCAAGCTGGTAAACGGATGTTTTTTGTTAGAGGTGGTGGGTCAGGTAAATTAAGTGCTGTGATTCAACCTTTAACCATCGCTGAATTCATGATGACTGTAAATGATGAGGGCTTATCTTTCATAGAGGATTATAGCCAGGCAGAGTCCTTCAAGGAAATTACAAGCGATATTTTCAAGCTGTCTTATGCGACTTATTTAGCTGCTCTGACGGATGCTGCTATTGCTGACGGTGTGGCAGATGCGCAATTATTTGCATTTTTGGAGAAGACGCTTGAATTAATGGCAGAAGGCTTGGATTATGAAATCTTGACTAATATCTTTGAGATTCAGGTTTTAGACCGTTTCGGTGTACGATTGAATTTTCACGAGTGTGTCTTTTGCCATCGTGTGGGGCTTCCTTTTGATTTTTCGTATAAGTTCTCGGGGCTACTTTGTCCAAATCACTATGCAGAGGATGAAAGGCGTAGTCACTTGGATCCTAATGTACCTTATCTTTTAGATCGTTTTCAGGGGCTTTCTTTTGAGGAATTGAGAAGCATATCTGTTAAGGATGACATGAAACGAAAGCTACGACATTTTATTGATGACCTCTATGATAATTATGTTGGAATACATCTTAAAAGTAAGAAGTTTATTGATAATCTAAATTCTTGGGGTCATATTATGAATAAAGAAGATAGTGCTGACTAGACATTATCTTCTTTTTGTTTCACGTGAAACAGGAAAGTAATGGTTTTCAGTCTCAGGGGTTAAAATGCAAGTCAGTTCGTGCTATAATAAGAAGATAATAAGCTGAAAGACTCTGCTAGAAATAGTGAACTAGTCTATTTTAGTTACATAATATTTTATTGATAGAAATCTGAGTTTATGTTTTATGGCAGAGGACAAGAGGGAGAATGCTATGCATGTAATTGCAGTAGATGCTATGGGTGGCGATAATGCGCCACAAGCAATTGTAGAGGGTGTCAACCAAGCTATAGCAGATTTCAAAGATATTGAAATCCAGCTTTATGGTGATGAAGCTAAAATTAAGACCTATTTGACAGCGAATGAACGTGTGAGCATTGTGCATACTGATGAAAAGATAAATTCGGATGATGAGCCAGCTAAAGCCATTCGTAAGAAGAAAAAAGCTTCAATGGTCTTAGGTGCACAGGCTGTTAAGGAGAAAAAAGCAGGTGCCGTGATTTCTGCGGGAAATACAGGTGCCCTTCTGGCTGCAGGTCTCTTTGTGGTCGGACGTATTAAGGGAGTTGAGCGTCCGGGTCTTATGTCAACAATGCCAAGTTTTACTGGTCAACCCTTTGATATGCTTGATTTGGGTGCTAATGCGGAAAATACAGCTAGTCATTTGCATCAATATGCTATTTTAGGATCTTTCTATGCTAAAAATGTGCGTGGAATTGCCAACCCTCGTGTAGGTCTCCTTAATAATGGGACTGAGGAAACAAAGGGGGATAGTCTTCGTAAGGAGGCTTTTGAGCTCTTATCTAAGGAGCCAAGTATTAACTTTGTTGGTAATGTTGAGGCGCGTGAAATTATGTCTGGAGCTGCTGATGTGGTCGTAGCTGATGGTTTCACCGGAAATGCAGTTCTTAAGGCAATCGAAGGAACGGGACTTGGTGCTATGAAGACCCTTAAGTCAGCTATCATGAATGGTGGTCTTAAAGCTAAGTTAGGTGCCTTCCTATTGAAAGACAGCCTAAAAGGGATGAAAGAGACTATGGATTACTCTAGCGCTGGAGGTGCGGTTCTCTTTGGTCTTAAAGCTCCCGTAGTAAAATGTCATGGATCTAGTGATGCTAAGGCGGTTTACTACACTATTAAGCAGGTTCGTACGATGCTTGATACTAAGGTTGTTGAGCAGCTAGTTGAAGCCTTTAGTCCGAAAGAGGAGGCTAACTGATGAGTAGAGTAGAAATTCTTCAGAAAATGCAGCTCGTAATTCAAGAGCAGATGGGTAAAGAGGACATTGTTTTAACCGAAGCTACCAAATTAGATGACTTGGGTGTGGATTCAATAGAGCTTATGGAATTCATTATTAATTTGGAGGATGAGTTCGACCTTGAGATTTCCGATGATACTATTGACCATATGGTTAAGGTAGCTGATTTGTTGGACTATTTGTCTGAGGAATTGAATAAAGAATAAGAAAGCTAGACGTAATAATATAATAGTTATTTACTATACGATTGTTATTTTTGTTGGAGTGAGGCAAGAAACTAAATGTTATATGGATTTAGTTCTGTCACACTCCTTTTTTCTATACATTATTTATTAAGAAACTCTAAAAAAGAACTAAAACACGAACGTTTTTTTTTACCTAAGTAATAAAGTTTGCTATATGTTGGTTTTTGGATTCTGGTGTGGTATAATTAAGACGAATAAACTTGAAAGGCGAACAATTCCATGTCAAACCAACTGATTTATACTGGGAAAGCTAAAGATATTTATAGTACAGAAGACGAAAATGTGATTAAGTCGGTCTATAAGGACCAGGCAACCATGCTTAATGGTGCTCGTAAGGAGACTATTAAGGGAAAAGGTGTGCTAAATAATCAGATTTCGTCTCTTATTTTTGAAAAATTGAATGCTGCGGGTGTAGCTACTCACTTTATCGAACGTATTTCTGATACCGAACAACTTAACAAGAAAGTTACTATCATTCCTTTGGAGGTTGTTCTTCGTAATGTGACTGCGGGTTCTTTCTCTAAACGTTTTGGCGTTGAAGAAGGTTTGGACTTGAAAACTCCAATCGTTGAATTTTACTACAAGAATGATGATTTGGATGACCCATTCATCAATGATGAGCATGTGAAGTTCTTGGATATTGCCAATGATGAACAAATTGCTTATATCAAGGAAGAAACGCGTCGTATCAATGAATTACTAAAAGATTGGTTTGCACAAATTGGTCTTCGCTTGATTGACTTCAAATTGGAATTTGGTTTTGATAAGGATGGCAAGATTATCTTGGCAGATGAATTCTCACCAGATAACTGCCGCCTTTGGGATGCTGAAGGGCACCATATGGACAAGGATGTCTTCCGTCGTGATCTTGGTAGCTTGACAGATGTTTATGAAGTTGTATTGGAAAAATTGCAAGGATTGAAGTAGCCTTTCACAAATAGAATGCTTGGTCTTCACTACAATCTTTAAGTAGAAATAGATAAAGGAAATAAAATGGATAAACGTATTTTCGTTGAGAAAAAAGCTGATTTTCGTGTAAAATCTCAGTCTTTAGTAAAAGAATTAAAGCATAATCTTCAGTTGAAAACTTTGAATGATCTTCGTATTGTTCAGGTTTACGATGTCTTTAATTTGGCAGAGGACTTGTTTGCGCGTGCGGAAAAACACATCTTCTCTGAGCAAGTGACTGATACTGTTTTGGACGAGGCTGCGGTTAAGGCTGATCTTGAGAAGTATGCTTTCTTTGCTATCGAAAGTTTGCCTGGTCAATTTGACCAACGTGCGGCATCTTCACAAGAAGCTTTGCTTTTGCTTGGTAGTTCAAATGATGTAACAGTGAACACAGCACAATTGTACTTGGTTAACAAGGATATTGATGCGAATGAGTTGGAGGCTGTCAAAAACTACCTTTTGAACCCAGTGGATTCTCGTTTCAAAGATATCACTGTTGGTATTGCTAAACAGGATTTCTCTGAGTCTGACAAGACCATTCCAAGCTTGGATTTCTTTGAAACTTATACGGCAGAAGATTTTGCTAAGTATAAGGCTGAGCAAGGATTGGCAATGGAAGTGGATGACCTTCTCTTCATTCAAGATTACTTCAAATCCATTGGACGTGTACCAACTGAGACTGAGTTGAAGGTTTTGGATACTTACTGGTCTGACCACTGCCGTCATACAACTTTCGAGACTGAGTTGAAAAACATTGACTTCTCAGCTTCTAAATTTGAAAAACAATTGCAAGCGACTTATGACAAGTATATTGCCATGCGTGATGAGTTGGGACGTACAGAAAAGCCTCAAACCTTGATGGATATGGCGACTATTTTTGGCCGTTATGAGCGTGCTAATGGTCGTTTGGATGACATGGAAGTGTCTGATGAAATTAATGCCTGCTCAGTTGAAATTGAAGTGGATGTCAATGGTGTGAAAGAACCATGGCTTCTCATGTTCAAGAATGAAACCCACAACCACCCAACTGAAATCGAACCATTTGGTGGAGCGGCTACTTGTATCGGTGGTGCCATTCGTGATCCATTGTCAGGGCGTTCATACGTATACCAAGCTATGCGTATCTCAGGTGCTGGTGATATTACAACACCAATTGCCGAAACTCGCGCTGGTAAATTGCCACAACAAGTGATTTCTAAAACAGCGGCACACGGTTATTCTTCATACGGTAACCAAATTGGTTTGGCAACAACTTATGTTCGTGAATACTTCCACCCAGGTTTCGTTGCTAAGCGTATGGAGCTAGGTGCAGTTGTCGGTGCGGCTCCTAAAGAAAATGTTGTCCGTGAAAAACCTGAAGCAGGTGATGTGATTATCTTGCTTGGTGGTAAGACTGGACGTGACGGTGTCGGTGGTGCGACAGGTTCTTCTAAAGTTCAAACGGTTGAATCTGTTGAAACAGCTGGTGCTGAAGTTCAAAAAGGGAATGCCATCGAAGAACGTAAGATTCAACGTCTTTTCCGTAATGGGGATGTGACACGTCTTATCAAGAAATCAAATGACTTTGGTGCTGGTGGTGTCTGTGTGGCTATTGGTGAATTGGCAGATGGTCTTGAAATTGATCTAGACAAAGTGCCATTGAAATACCAAGGTTTGAACGGTACAGAAATTGCCATCTCTGAATCTCAAGAACGTATGGCCGTAGTGGTTCGTCCAGAAGATGTAGATGCCTTCGTTGCTGAATGTAACAAAGAAAATATTGATGCTGTTGTTGTTGCGACAGTGACTGAAAAACCAAATCTTGTCATGCACTGGAATGGTGAAACCATCGTTGATTTGGAACGTCGTTTCCTTGATACAAACGGTGTACGTGTGGTTGTAGATGCTAAGGTGGTTGACAAGGATGTCAAGCTTCCAGAAGAACGTCAAACATCTGCTGAAACCCTTGAAGCTGATACTCTTGAAGTCTTGGCTGACCTTAACCATGCCAGTCAAAAAGGTTTACAAACCATCTTTGATAGTTCAGTTGGTCGTTCAACAGTCAATCATCCACTCGGTGGTCGCTACCAAATCACACCAACGGAAGCTTCTGTACAGAAATTGCCAGTCCAACATGGCGTGACAACAACTGCTTCTGTTATGGCGCAAGGATTCAACCCTTATGTAGCAGAATGGTCTCCATATCATGGCGCTGCCTATGCAGTAATCGAAGCAACAGCTCGTTTGGTTGCTGCTGGTGCAAACTGGTCTAAGGCTCGCTTCTCTTATCAGGAATACTTCGAGCGTATGGATAAACAAGCGGAGCGCTTTGGTCAACCAGTATCAGCTCTCCTTGGATCAATCGAAGCTCAGATTCAACTTGGTTTGCCATCTATCGGTGGTAAAGACTCTATGTCTGGTACCTTTGAAGAATTGACAGTACCACCAACCTTGGTTGCTTTTGGGGTAACAACTGCAGATAGCCGTAAGGTTCTTTCTCCAGAATTCAAAGCTGCTGGTGAAAATATTTACTACATTCCTGGTCAAGCTTTGGCACAAGAAATTGACTTCAATCTTATCAAGTCTAACTTTGCTCAATTTGAAGCCATCCAAGGTGACCATAAAGTCACATCTGCATCAGCTGTCAAATATGGTGGTGTCGTTGAAGCTCTTGCCCTTGCAACATTTGGTAACCATATTGGTGCCACTGTAACCCTTGAAAATCTTGAGACTGCCTTGACAGCTCAATTGGGTGGATTCGTCTTCACATCTCCGGAAGAGATTTCAGGTGTTGCCAAGATTGGACAAACAGTAGCTGACTTTACACTAACTGTCAATGATGTAACGCTTGATGGACACAAACTTGACAGTGCCTTCCAAGGTAAATTGGAAGAAGTTTACCCAACGGAATTTGCACAAGCAACTGAGTTGGAAGAAGTGCCAGCTGTGGCATCAGATGCTGTGATCAAAGCTAAAGAAACAGTTGAGACACCAGTAGTTTACATTCCAGTATTCCCAGGTACTAACTCTGAGTACGATTCAGCTAAGGCCTTTGAAAAAGAAGGTGCAAAAGTTAACTTGGTACCATTTGTAACACTTAATGAAGAAGCTATTGTCAAGTCTGTTGACACTATGGTTGACAATATCGAAAAAGCTAACATTATCTTCTTTGCAGGTGGCTTCTCAGCAGCGGATGAACCAGATGGATCAGCTAAATTTATCGTTAACATCTTGCTCAATGAAAAAGTACGTGCAGCCATTGATAGCTTCATCGAACGTGGTGGTTTGATTATTGGCATCTGTAACGGATTCCAAGCCCTTGTTAAATCAGGTCTTCTTCCATACGGTAACTTTGAAGATGCAAGCAGCACGAGTCCAACCCTCTTCTACAATGATGCCAACCAACACGTGGCTAAGATGGTTGAAACACGTATTGCCAACACTAACTCACCATGGCTTGCCGGAGTAGAAGTTGGTGACATCCATGCCATCCCAGTATCACACGGTGAAGGTAAATTTGTCGTGACAGATGAGGACTTTGCAGAGCTTCGTGACAATGGTCAAATCTTTACCCAATATGTTGACTTCGAAGGTAAACCAAGCATGGATTCTAAATACAATCCTAACGGATCTGTGAATGCTATCGAAGGTATCACAAGTAAGAACGGTCAAATTATTGGTAAGATGGGTCACTCAGAACGTTTCGAAGACGGTCTCTTCCAAAATATTCCAGGAAATAAAGACCAACACCTCTTTGCGTCAGCGGTTAAATACTTTACTGGAAAATAATAGAGTGCCAAGTGCACTCAGTAATGATATTTTTCAATGTAGCAGTAGTTTTAAAGAGCTTGAAAACTTGAGTTCACATTAGTGAAATGAGCGGCTAGGAACAGTTTTTCGTTTGCATAACATTAGGAAAATATCAAAAATAAAAGGTATAAAAAATGACATACGAAGTTAAATCTCTTAATGAAGAATGTGGTGTTTTTGGTATCTGGGGTCACCCGGATGCTGCCAAATTAACTTATTTCGGACTTCACAGTCTCCAACACCGTGGTCAAGAGGGAGCAGGAATTCTCTCAAATGATGCGGGTCAATTGAAGCGTCATCGTGATATGGGGCTTCTCTCAGAAGTTTTCCGTGATCCAGCCAACTTGGATAAGCTAACTGGAACGGCTGCTATCGGTCATGTTCGTTATGCGACTGCTGGTGAAGCTTCTGTAGACAATATTCAACCATTCATGTTTAAGTTTCACGATGGACAGCTTGGTCTTGCTCATAATGGGAATTTGACTAATGCAGAGTCACTAAGACATGAGTTGGAGAAAAATGGAGCTATCTTAAACTCAACTTCTGACTCAGAAATCTTAGCTCACTTGATTCGCCGTAGCCACAACCCATCATTCATGGGTAAAGTAAAAGAAGCTCTGAGCACTGTTAAAGGTGGATTTGCTTATCTTCTTATGATTGAGGACAAGCTTATTGCAGCTTTGGATCCAAATGGCTTCCGTCCCCTTTCTCTTGGTAAGATGAGCAATGGTGCTATCGTGGTTTCATCTGAAACATGTGCCTTTGAGGGTGTTGGTGCAGAATGGATTCGGGATGTAAATCCAGGTGAGGTTGTTATCATCGATGATAATGGCATCACTTACGATACCTATACAACGGATACGCAATTGGCTGTTTGTTCGATGGAGTATATCTACTTTGCCCGTCCTGATTCAAATATCCAAGGGGTCAATGTCCATACAGCTCGTAAACGTATGGGTGCTCAATTGGCACGTGAGTTCAAACATGAAGCAGATATTGTCGTTGGTGTGCCTAATTCATCACTTAGCGCAGCCATGGGATTTGCGGAAGAATCAGGCTTGCCAAATGAAATGGGCTTGATTAAAAACCAATACACCCAACGTACCTTTATCCAACCAACACAAGAATTGCGTGAGCAAGGGGTTCGTATGAAGCTCTCTGCCGTATCAGGTGTTGTTAAAGGAAAACGTGTGGTTATGATTGACGACTCTATTGTACGTGGGACAACATCACGTCGTATCGTTAATTTGCTAAAAGAAGCAGGAGCAACAGAGGTCCACGTAGCAATCGGTAGCCCAGCCCTTGCCTACCCATGTTTCTACGGTATCGATATTCAAACACGTAAGGAATTGATTGCGGCCAATCATACAGTTGAGGAAACACGCGAAATCATTGGAGCGGATAGCTTGACTTACTTGTCTATTGATGGATTGATTGATTCTATTGGAATTGACACAGATGCACCAAACGGTGGCCTTTGTGTGGCTTACTTTGATGGTAAATATCCAACACCATTGTATGACTACGAAGAACGCTATTTGGAAAGTTTGAAAGAACACACTTCTTTCTATTAAGAGCAGTGCAGAAGAAAAAAGAGGAAAAAATTATGTCTAAAAATGCTTACGCTCCACGTCTCACTACTGACTAAAAGCTAAAGCATTTGTCAGTAGACACTTTGCCCTATGGGGTCAAAGCTAGAGACCTGACTAGTATTTTTAGATAAAAAGATGGTTCATCTAAAAATACGTCGCACTCTTTCTCGAAAAAAGAAAAGGAATAAATAAAATGACAAATAAAAATGCTTACGCTCAATCGGGTGTGGATGTTGAAGCAGGTTATGAAGTTGTTGAACGTATCAAAAAACACGTTGCTCGTACAGAGCGTGCAGGTGTCATGGGAGCTCTCGGTGGCTTCGGTGGTATGTTCGACCTTTCAAAAACAGGTGTCAAAGAGCCTGTTTTGATCTCAGGTACAGATGGTGTCGGTACTAAACTCATGCTTGCTATTAAGTACGACAAACACGATACTATCGGTCAAGACTGTGTTGCTATGTGTGTTAACGATATCATCGCCGCAGGTGCTGAGCCCCTTTACTTCCTTGACTACGTAGCAACTGGTAAAAATGAACCAGCTAAATTGGAGCAGGTCGTTGCTGGTGTTGCTGAAGGTTGTGTGCAAGCTGGTGCAGCCCTTATTGGTGGTGAAACTGCTGAAATGCCTGGTATGTATGGTGAAGACGACTATGATTTGGCAGGTTTCGCGGTAGGTATCGCAGAAAAATCTCAAATCATCGACGGCTCAAAAGTAGCTGAAGGTGACGTGCTTCTTGGACTTGCTTCAAGTGGTATCCATTCAAATGGTTACTCACTCGTGCGTCGTGTCTTTGCTGATTACACAGGTGAAGAAGTTCTTCCAGAACTTGAAGGCAAAAAACTTAAAGACGTTCTTCTTGAACCAACTCGTATCTACGTCAAAGCAGCTTTGCCACTCATCAAAGAAGAATTGGTTAACGGTATTGCTCACATCACAGGTGGTGGTTTCATCGAAAATGTACCACGTATGTTCTCAGATGACTTGGCTGCTGAAATTGATGAAAGCAAAGTGCCAGTTCTTCCAATTTTCAAAGCCCTTGAAAAATATGGTGAAATCAAACATGAAGAAATGTTTGAAATCTTCAACATGGGTATTGGTCTCATGCTTGCGGTTAAACCAGAAAATGTTGAACGTGTCAAAGAACTTCTTGACGAACCTGTTTATGAAATTGGTCGTATTGTGAAGAAAGATGGCGCAAGTGTGGTGATAAAATAATGGTGAAATCACCATTTTATACGGAGAAATTGTAGAAAGGAGTGTTTAGTTAGCAAGCCTAACTGAACACGGGACTCATTTTCTAGGAAAAAAGAGAAATCATTGCTGGGTGCTTGCACACAAAATGATTTCCTATTTTTCTACGAAACTGTTCGGCTAGCCGAAACGTCCCTTTATATCGAATATGAAAATTGCTGTTTTTGCCTCTGGCAATGGCTCAAACTTTCAGGTGATTGCTGAACAATTTCCGGTAGAATTTGTTTTTTCCGATCACCGTGATGCCTATGTCTTAGAACGGGCCAAAAACCTTGGCGTGGTGAGCCATGCCTTTGAACTCAAGGAATTTGACAATAAAGTGGATTATGAAGAAGCTATCGTCAAACTCTTGGATGAACACCAGATAGATTTGGTTTGCTTGGCCGGTTATATGAAAATCGTCGGTCCAACCTTGCTGGCAGCTTATGAGGGCCGTATCATCAATATTCACCCGGCATATCTCCCTGAATTTCCAGGTGCTCATGGTATTGAGGATGCTTGGAATGCAGGTGTTGACCGGTCTGGTGTGACCATTCATTGGGTGGATTCTGGCGTTGATACCGGTAAGGTCATCAAACAAGTCCGTGTGCCACGCCTTGAAGGTGATACCCTTGATACTTTCGAAACTCGCATCCACGAAACAGAGTACAAGCTCTATCCAGAAGTGTTGGATAGTTTGGGAGTTGCACGAAAATAAGAAAGCCCTAGAGCTGAAAGATAATTTTCGACTGTAGCAGATAAAGAACTTTTTTAAAAAAAGGAAAAGAAAGAAAATGACTAAACGAGCACTTATTTCAGTCTCAGACAAAGCGGGCATTGTTGAATTTGCCCAAGAACTCAAAAAACTAGGTTGGGACATCATCTCAACAGGTGGTACTAAAGTCGCCCTTGACAATGCTGGGGTAGACACTATCGCCATCGACGATGTGACTGGTTTCCCAGAAATGATGGACGGTCGTGTGAAGACTCTCCACCCAAATATCCACGGTGGTCTCCTCGCTCGTCGTGACCTCGATAGCCACCTTCAAGCGGCCAAGGACAATAATATCGAACTTATCGACCTTGTTGTGGTAAACCTTTACCCATTCAAGGAAACGATTCTTAAACCAGACGTGACTTACGCTGATGCGGTTGAAAATATCGATATTGGTGGTCCGTCTATGCTTCGTTCAGCAGCTAAAAACCACGCTAGCGTAACAGTTGTGGTAGACCCTGCTGACTATGCTGTTGTTCTTGACGAATTGTCAGCGAACGGCGAAACAAGCTACGAAACTCGCCAACGTTTGGCAGCAAAAGTATACCGTCATACAGCTTCATACGACGCTTTGATTGCAGAATACTTCACAGCTCAAGTGGGTGAAACAAAACCTGAAAAACTCACTTTGACTTATGACCTTAAGCAACCAATGCGTTACGGTGAAAACCCTCAACAAGACGCAGACTTCTACCAAAAAGGTTTGCCAACAGCTTACTCAATTGCTTCAGCTAAACAACTTAACGGTAAAGAATTGTCATTCAACAATATCCGTGATGCTGATGCCGCTATCCGTATCATCCGTGATTTCAAAGACCGTCCAACAGTTGTGGCTCTCAAACACATGAACCCATGTGGTATCGGTCAAGCTGACGACATCGAAACAGCTTGGGACTATGCTTATGAAGCTGACCCAGTATCAATCTTTGGTGGAATCGTAGTCCTCAACCGTGAAGTTGACGCTGCGACAGCTAAGAAAATGCATGGTGTCTTCCTTGAAATCATCATTGCACCAAGCTACACAGACGAAGCGCTTGAAATCTTGACAACTAAGAAGAAAAACTTGCGTATCCTTGAGTTGCCATTTGACGCTCAAGATGCTAGCGAAGTGGAAGCAGAATACACTGGTGTTGTTGGTGGTCTCCTCGTTCAAAACCAAGACGTTGTTAAAGAAAGTCCAGCTGACTGGCAAGTGGTTACTAAACGCCAACCAACTGAGACAGAAACGACAGCTCTTGAGTTTGCTTGGAAAGCTATCAAGTACGTCAAATCAAACGGTATCATTGTGACTAACGACCACATGACACTTGGTGTTGGCCCAGGTCAAACCAACCGTGTGGCTTCAGTTCGTATCGCCATTGACCAAGCTAAAGACCGTCTTGATGGTGCTGTTCTTGCTTCAGATGCCTTCTTCCCATTTGCAGATAACGTGGAAGAAATCGCTAAAGCAGGTATTAAAGCAATCATCCAACCGGGTGGATCAGTACGTGACCAAGAGTCAATCGAGGCGGCTGATAAACATGGTTTGACAATGATCTTTACAGAAGTTCGTCATTTCCGTCATTAAGAATTTACAAAGCATCCAAGAAATTGGATGTTTTGTAAATCCCTTAAGTTTCCTTTAAGCTACCCAAGTTATACTAATACCATCCTAAAAAACTTTTCTTTTTCATAAATCTCCTAAGAGCTCAGCACCCGCTGGGCTTTTTTATTTCAGAGTATCAAAAAAACAACCGTTCTCACGATTGTTCAATAGATTTAAACCTTTTCAAGGACAGACTGGGTTACCCAAGTCTTGCGATTTCCGATTTGGACGAGGACGCCATCGCTAGGTGGGTCAATCGCTAGCACCTTGAAGTTACCTGGAATAGTAAAGGTCTCACCAGGATTGAGGTACTGGTCTGAAGTTGGATTGCCTTGACCATCAACTTCAAGAACGGGTCCAGGATCAACGACATTGTGTTTGGTTGGTGTACCTCCAGCTAAATCTTGGCTGGTGATGGTATTTCCTGACACAGACGTGACACGGAATGTTCCTGTGAAGCGCACTGTATCACCAACTTTGATAGAAGAGTTAGTAGAATTTCCATTTTGAGCTCCTGGTTCGAGGTCTTTAAAATGGATATAGCCAGATACTTGACTCTTATGGAAGGTACGTTTGTGGTATTTCTCAGGTCCTTGTCCCACATCGTAGTTGTACTCCTCAATAGTGACCTGATCGCCTTGAACATCAGCAACCCAAGCCACATGTCCCATGTGACCGGCCCCATTGACACCAGCTGAGAACCAGGCAATGCTACCGACGGCAGGATTCATGTCAACACGGTAACCATTGGAACGTGCGATGCTGCCCCAAGTGATAGCGTTTCCATAGCCTGCAGGTAGGTTGAAACCATTGGTATTACTGAGTCGATAGGCTGCAAAGGATGTACACTGACGCCAGTACATGGTCCAAGGATCTACGCCGAAGCCACCATATTTCCAAGAGGAAGGATAGTCATCTCCGAGAACAGCCGCCTGTGCAGAGGAACCACACGAAACCGATACAGTCGCTAGACAAGCTAGCGGTAAAAGACAATTAAGTAATTTTTTCTTCATTTTAACCTCCACCTACCTATTCGCAGTTTTTTTGAGAAAATAGAAAAATTTATCTTTTTTTCAAAAAATATATACATTAAAATTCTGACTTGTTGGAGAAGGCAAATCATCGAGATAAGAGTAAATTGTTTAGTTTATTTTTGGGCTCTGATTGTTTCAACTGGGTAAATACTGGTGATGACGAAGACGAGATATTCAAATAAATCCTATTAAGTAGATTTAGGTGTTAGAGGGTGTAGCATAGTACCAGACTGATAATATGATATTCCTTGAGGAGGTTAAGGATGAATATGACTTACAAGTTATAAAGGCACACTATCTAACGTAATTGTCGCAAAGAGGATGGTTTCAAATCATTGACTAGCAATGGAATTTTTGGAGGTAATAAGGTTTTAGTTCTAAAGAAGGTATATCAAGTTATTATAAAATAGTGAGTTTAAGCCTCCCTTAAGCTGCTCAGGATATACTATCATCAATCCTAAATAACTTTTTTCATTTTCATAATCTCCCAAGAGGCGGTCCAAGTGGCCGCCTTTTTTATGTCCAAATTTGGATACACACCCATATCTCCGAACAAATATGTTATAATGGTTATGTATAATTCGTGAAAATTGCTAATTTTTCCGAATGATTGTCGTTAACGGGCATTTGCCCCTAGTCTTATTTGATATTGAGGTATCTTTCAAATGAAACTTTTGGTTGTTGGTTCTGGTGGTCGTGAACATGCGATTGCCAAGAAATTATTGGAGTCTAAGGACGTTGAGCAAGTTTTCGTGGCTCCTGGTAATGACGGGATGACACTGGACGGTCTTGATTTGATCAATATCGGAATTTCCGAACATTCTAAGCTGATTGACTTCGCAAAAGCGAACGATATTGCTTGGACCTTTATCGGTCCAGATGATGCCCTTGCAGCTGGTATCGTGGATGATTTCAATGCAGCCGGTCTGAAGGCATTTGGTCCTACCAAGGCTGCGGCTGAGCTTGAGTGGTCTAAGGATTTTGCTAAGGAAATCATGGTCAAGTACGACGTTCCGACAGCAGCCTATGGCACATTTTCAGATTTCGAGAAAGCCAAGGCCTACATCGAGGAAAAAGGCGCTCCAATCGTCGTCAAAGCAGACGGCTTAGCCCTAGGTAAAGGTGTCGTCGTTGCTGAAACGGTTGAGCAAGCCGTCGAAGCTGCTCACGAGATGCTTTTAGACAATAAATTCGGTGATTCAGGTGCGCGTGTGGTCATCGAGGAATTCCTTGACGGGGAAGAGTTCTCTCTCTTTGCCTTTGTCAATGGGGACAAGTTCTACATCATGCCAACGGCTCAGGACCACAAACGCGCATATGATGGCGACAAGGGTCCTAACACTGGTGGGATGGGTGCCTATGCGCCAGTTCCTCACTTGCCACAGAGCGTGGTTGACACAGCAGTTGACACTATTGTCAAGCCAGTTCTTGAAGGCATGATCAAAGAAGGTCGTCCTTACACTGGTGTCCTTTACGCGGGACTTATCTTGACAGCTGACGGACCTAAAGTCATCGAGTTCAATTCACGTTTCGGTGATCCTGAAACGCAAATCATCTTGCCTCGTTTGACATCTGACTTTGCGCAAAATATCACGGACATTTTGGATAGTAAAGAACCAGCTATCACTTGGACGGACAAGGGGGTGACACTAGGCGTGGTTGTAGCCTCAAATGGGTACCCACTCGCTTATGAGAAGGGTGTCAAACTTCCAGCCAAGACAGTGGGCGACATCATCACTTACTATGCCGGTGCTAAATTCGCTGAAAATGGCCAAGACCTCCTCTCAAACGGAGGACGTGTCTACATGCTTGTCACAACAGCAGACACCGTCAAAGACGGCCAAAACATCATCTACAACGAACTCAACAAACAAAACACAGAAGGCCTCTTCTATCGAAATGATATCGGTAGTAAGGCTAATAAATAAAACTCTTCGAAAACCTTCGATTGACTGTGTTAAAGCTCCTTGATGAACTTTAGTTCTATCTTCGTCGCTTTGCCTTGTCACTCTATGATTTTCTTTGAGTTTTCGAATATCAATGCTATTTTAGGCGACGAAGTCGCCAATCCGATAATGGTCGCCGTGGTGAAAAGACCAGAACAGTTACTGTTCTGGTCGGGGGAAACTTTGAGACCTTAGGCTCAAAGTTTAGAAATGAAACCGAAGGTTTGCTTCCGTCCCCACCACCTAAGACCATTATCAAAAGAAGAAAAAGGAAAAATTATGACTAAACCAGTAATTTCCATTATCATGGGCTCAAAATCCGACTGGGCAACCATGCAAAAAGCCGCTGAAGTCCTCGACAACTTCGGTGTCGCTTACGAAAAGAAAGTTGTTTCCGCACACCGTACACCGGACCTCATGTTCAAACATGCCGAAGAAGCACGTAGCCGTGGCATTAAGGTCATCATCGCGGGTGCAGGTGGCGCTGCTCACTTGCCAGGTATGGTTGCTGCCAAAACAACCCTTCCAGTCATTGGTGTGCCGGTCAAATCACGTGCTCTTAGCGGTGTGGATTCGCTCTATTCTATCGTTCAGATGCCTGGTGGTGTACCTGTCGCAACCATGGCTATCGGTGAAGCTGGTGCGACTAATGCAGCCCTCTTTGCCCTCCGTCTCCTCTCAGTAGAAGACAAGGCCATTGCGGATGCGCTTGCTAATTTTGCTGAAGAACAAGGAAAAATCGCAGAGGAGTCTACAAATGAGCTCAACTAAAACCATTGGTATCATCGGTGGTGGCCAGCTCGGTCAGATGATGGCTATTTCAGCTATCTATATGGGTCACAAGGTTATCACCCTTGATCCTGCAGCAGATTGTCCATCTTCTCGTGTGTCTGAGGTTATCGTGGCACCCTACGATGACGTAGATGCCCTTCGTCAGTTGGCAGACAGCTGTGATGTTCTCACTTATGAGTTTGAAAATGTTGACGCTGACGGCCTTGACGCTGTTATCAAAGATGGTCAACTTCCACAAGGAACAGACCTGCTTCGCATTTCACAAAACCGTATTTTTGAGAAGGACTTTCTCTCAAACAAGGCTAAAGTAACCGTTGCTCCTTACAAAGTCGTGACATCTAGCCTTGATTTGGAAGATATTGACCTTTCTAAAAAATACGTCCTCAAGACTGCGACAGGTGGTTACGATGGCCACGGTCAAAAAGTCATCACGTCAGCTGACGATTTGGAAGAGGCAAATGCCCTTGCTAATTCAGCTGAGTGTGTCTTGGAAGAGTTCGTCAACTTCGACCTTGAAATTTCAGTCATCGTGTCTGGTAATGGCAAGGATGTGACGGTTTTTCCAGTTCAGGAAAATATCCACCGCAATAACATCCTTTCTAAAACCATCGTGCCCGCTCGCATTTCTGATAGTCTAGCTGAGAAAGCTAAAGCTATGGCTATGAAGATTGCTGAGCAGCTTAATCTCTCTGGTACTCTCTGTGTGGAAATGTTTGCGACAGCTGATGACATCATCGTCAACGAAATCGCACCACGTCCACACAATTCAGGTCACTACTCAATCGAAGCTTGCGATTTTTCACAGTTTGATACGCATATCCTGGGCGTTCTCGGAGCGCCACTTCCAGCAATCCACCTCCATGCGCCAGCTGTCATGCTCAATGTCCTCGGGCAACACGTCGAAGCAGCTGAGCGTTATGTCACAGAAAATCCAAGCGCCCACCTCCACATGTATGGTAAACTAGAAGCGAAGCACAACCGCAAAATGGGACATGTGACTTTGTTTAGTGATGAACTAGATAGTGTGGTTGAGTTCGGGAAAGGAATTGATTTTTAGGTGAAAATAGCAATCCTAGGACTCGGAGTCATTGGAACGACTTATGCCTATGCTTTTCAAAAAGCAGGTCATCAAGTAGAGCATGTCCTTAGAGACAGTAAGCGGAACAATGCTCCCAAATCCCTCTCGGTTGATTTGCTAGATGGTCGCTATCATTCCAAAGGTGAGAACAAGCATGATACCTATGAGGTTCATGTGGCGGAAGCTGATTCGGAATATGATTTTATTTTTCTCAGTGTGCGTCATGGTTTTGTCAAAGAAGCCGTGGAAACCTTGCGAAAAAATAATATCAAAGGCACCCTTGTTTTCTTCTGTAATTTCTGGGATACTCGAAAAGAGGTCCAAGAGTGGGCAGGAGATTACGACTATATTCTAGCCTTTCCGACAGCGGGTGGTCACATGCAGGAACACCATTTGGATGGTGTCTTGTTTGACCATTTAATGCTCGAAGGTGAGCAAAAAGCACACATTTCTAACTATTCTGATTTGACGACTTTGCTGACTTCTGCAGATTTGAAGTGGGAAGTACCTCATGATATGATCGAGTGGATTTGGATTCATATGGCGATTAACGCAGGGGTCACTTCGACAGCTGCTCGTTCAGGAAATCTGGAAAATCCAGAAGAATTGGCTCTGAACTTGATGAATAGTTCTTCGGAATTGTCATTGGCTATCAAGGCCATTCGAGAGGCTTTGAAAGTCGTAGAAGCGCGTGGTGTGAATTTGAAACTTTACAAAGCCGAACTCTTGCCCTACAAAATTCCCGCTTGGATTGCAGGAAAAGCCATGAAAATCATGTTTGCGAAAAATGAGCTGACACGAAAAATCATGACCTTACACAATGATAAACAGGACATCTTCTATTGTTGTCAAAGTGTCTATCAGACCGGTCAGGAATTAGGTGTTGAAATGCCCATTCTTGAAGCAAATATGAAGAGAATTTCGATTTAGGAGATTTTATGATTCAACTCATCGTCAACGCATTTGTTGAAAAAGATAAGACTGGAGCAGTCGTCGAAGTCTTGTATGCTAGTAGCAATCACGAAAAAGTGAGAGCTAAGTATGAAGAGTTGGTTGCTCAATATCCTGAAAACTATTTAGCTATCTATGATTTGCCGATGGATACTGATTTGAATAAACTAGATCACTATCCATCAGTGTGGATTGGGAAAGAGGAATTTGAATAAAGCGACAGTTGGTTGCTAACTGATGTAAAACATCAAAAGAAAGGAAAATAAAAACATGATCGAACGTTACTCTCGCCCTGAGATGGCGAACATTTGGACTGAAGAAAATAAATACCGTGCTTGGCTTGAGGTGGAAATCTTGGCTGACGAAGCATGGGCTGAATTGGGAGAAATCCCTAAGGAAGATGTGGCTTTGATTCGTGAAAAAGCGGATTTTGACATCGACCGTATTCTTGAAATCGAGCAGCAAACTCGTCATGATGTGGTTGCCTTCACACGTGCGGTTTCTGAAACGCTTGGTGAAGAGCGTAAGTGGGTTCACTATGGGTTGACTTCTACTGACGTGGTAGATACTGCCTATGGTTACCTCTACAAACAAGCCAACGACATCATCCGCAAGGACCTTGAAAACTTCCTCAATATCATCGCTGATAAAGCGAAAGAACACAAGTTCACTATCATGATGGGTCGTACCCACGGTGTGCATGCTGAACCTACAACTTTTGGTCTTAAATTGGCCACTTGGTACAGCGAAATGAAACGTAACATTGAGCGTTTCGAGCATGCGGCTGCTGGTGTGGAAGCTGGTAAGATTTCTGGTGCGGTTGGTAACTTTGCCAACATCCCACCATTCGTTGAAAAATACGTCTGCGACAAACTTGGTATCCGTGCTCAAGAAATCTCTACACAGGTTCTTCCTCGTGACCTTCATGCTGAGTACTTTGCAGTTCTTGCTAGCATCGCAACTTCTATCGAGCGTATGGCAACTGAAATTCGTGGTCTTCAAAAATCTGAACAACGTGAAGTGGAAGAGTTCTTTGCTAAAGGTCAAAAAGGGTCTTCAGCAATGCCACACAAACGTAACCCTATCGGTTCTGAAAATATGACAGGTCTTGCGCGTGTTATCCGTGGTCACATGGTAACAGCTTATGAAAACGTAGCCCTTTGGCACGAACGTGATATCTCTCACTCATCAGCTGAGCGTATCATCGCACCAGATACAACTATCTTGATTGACTACATGCTCAACCGTTTCGGAAACATCGTTAAGAACTTGACAGTCTTCCCAGAAAACATGATCCGCAACATGAACTCTACATTTGGTTTGATCTTCAGCCAACGTGCGATGCTTACTTTGATTGAAAAAGGCATGACACGTGAGCAAGCTTACGACCTTGTTCAACCTAAGACAGCCCAATCATGGGATAACCAAGTAGACTTCAAACCACTTCTTGAATCAGATCCAGAAGTAACATCACGCCTCACTCAAGAAGAAATCGACGAAATCTTCAACCCTGTTTACTACACTAAACGTGTTGATGAAATCTTCGAACGCATCGGTTTGGGTGACTAATCTAAACAAAATAACAGAAAGCAGGTTTGCCCTGCTTTTTTTGATGGTGACATTTATGTCACTAGTTTTGTTTCCTTTTCAGCCTTATAATAGGGTCATCGCAAGAAAACTATCAGAAAGGAGAAGTTAGTAATCTTAAAAGGACGACTTAACTATTTACCGGAACTTAGCCTCTTAATAGTAAGCATTGCTTATAATATCATCCGCATCATGAATGATCTTGGAAGTATCAAAGCCCCCTCTTGGTTTTTAGATAAGGATATTCCTAGTGGTTCCTTACTATTACTTATTTTGCTTATTATTTTAAAAAGTGATAAAAATAATAATCTCTTAAGCTACTTTTAAGTTTATTAAGATATATTATAACCATCCTAGTAAGGCAGCTAGCTTTTGTGAGCTAGAGGTAACATAATTTTTTTCATAACAAATCTCCCCGAAGAAAGTCTAGAAATCTAGGCTTTTTTCTTCTTTTTTGAGGTTTTATTAGGGTATTTTAAGAAATTGCTTGAAAACCCTTCCAAAACAAGGTAATATAGTTATATAAAGATTCTATTGGACAAGCGGTCACCTTGGAGGATTAGGAAGAAGAGGTTGGGAAGCCTGTACAATCGTATCTTTTCAGCGGTCTTTGGACTGCTGTGAAAATCCCTTAGGGGATTTTTTTCTGCGATTTAAGGTTTTTTTAAGGAATGCAGGTTATACTTTAAGTCTCCTAAATAACTTTTACTGAACGCCGTTCAGTAAGTCTCGTTGGCTTACACTTTTTGTAGAACAACGAACTTTTCTTTTTCATAATCTCCAAAAGAGCTCAACACGCTGTGTTGGGTTCTTTTTTTGGCAATTAAAAAAACGCCCTTAGGCGTTTTAAATATAGCTTACATCTCGTCTGGAGCTTCAACACCGAGAAGGCGAAGGGCTTCTTTGAGAACTGTTGCTGTTGCGTAGCAAAGAGCCAAACGGCTGTCACGTTCTGGACTTTCGTCCAAGATACGTGTGTGCGCATAGTATTTGTTAAATGCTTGAGCCAAGCTGATAGCAAATTTAGCAACGATAGATGGCTCAAAGTTGTCTGATGCACGGTTGATGATACGTGGGAAGTCTTGGATGAGTTTGATGATTTCCCAGCTTTCAACGTCGTTTAGGCTGTATGTAGCATCTGCAGATGGCGTGAAGTTAGCCTTGCGCAAGATAGATTGGATACGAGCGTGTGCATATTGAACGTAAGGTCCAGTTTCTCCCTCGAAGGATACCATGGCATCAAGGTCGAAGTCGTAACCATTCATACGATCTGTTTTAAGGTCGTAGAACTTGATAGCTCCGACACCTACAGCATGAGCAACAGCTTCCTTGTTAGGCAAGTTTGGATTCTTAGCTTCGATTTGAGCTTGGGCACGGTTAACAGCTTCAGCAATAGTTGGCTCAAGCAAGATAACGTTACCCTTACGAGTTGACAATTTCTTACCGTTCTTAGTTACAAGACCAAAGGCAACGTGAGTCATGTCGTCAGACCAGTCGTAGCCCATTTCTTTAAGAACAGCTTTCAACTGTTTGAAGTGGGCAGATTGTTCATTACCAACCACATAGATGGCTTTGGCAAAGTCGTAAGTACGTTTACGGTAGAGGGCAGCAGCCAAGTCACGTGTGATGTAGAGTGTCGCACCATCTGATTTTTTGATGAGGGCTGGGTGTTCGATACCGTATTTTTCAAGGTTAACCACTTGGGCACCTTGAGATTCTTGGAGAAGTCCTTTTTGTGTCAATATGTCAACGACTTCATCCATCTTATCATTGTAGAAGGCTTCACCGTTGTAGCTATCAAAAGAAACACCGAGTTCATCGTAGAGACGGTTGAATTCCACCAAGCTTTCGTCACGGAACCATTGCCAGAGGGCAGTTGCTTCCTCGTCACCAGCTTCCAATTTGCGGAACCATTCACGAGCTTCTTCGTCTACAGATGGGTCTTCTTCAGCTTCGGCATTGATACGCACATAAAGTTGAAGGAGTTCGTTGATAGGGTTAGCTTTGACAGCTTCCTCGCTACCCCATTTCTTATAGGCGACAATCAGCATACCAAACTGTTTACCCCAGTCACCCAAGTGGTTGATACGGACTGGTTTGTAGCCTTGTTTAGCTACGATGTTGGCCAGAGCATCAGCGATAACTGTTGAACGCAAGTGACCGATAGAGAAAGGTTTAGCAATGTTAGGACTAGACATATCAAAGGCAATATTACGTCCGTGACCGATGTTTTGGTCAGCGTAGTGGCTACCTTGAGCGATGACTTGTCCAAGAACGTCCGCTGAGATTTTTGATTTATCAAGGAAGAAGTTGATGTAAGGACCAACAGCTTCAACCTTTTCAAAGTTTGAGGCATCGATTTTTTCAGCGATGTCTGCTGCAATCATTTGAGGAGCCTTGCGCAAGACTTTAGCCAATGAGAAGGCAGGAAAGGCGAGGTCTCCCATATCAGCATTTTTAGGGGTTTCAAGCAGATTTTGAATGTTTTCTTGTTCCAATTCGGGAACAACTTTGGCAATTTCTGCTGCAATGAGTTCTTTAGTATTCATAGGTACTCCATTTCAAATCTTGTCATTCATACCTATTTTACCATTATTTTAGTTAATAGGGTAGGGACAAGAAAGCATCAATTAGGAAGTATTTCATGAAAAAATACAAAAATTCTGTTATAATATGCAAAGAATATACATAAAAAGAGGAAAGATAATGAAGAGAGATCGTCAAGCTGTTATCAAACAGATGATTTCAAGAGATAAGATTGGGACACAAGAGGAAATTAAGCAACGCTTAGAGGCGGAAGGTATCACGGTTACTCAGGCTACCTTGTCACGTGACTTGCGTGAGATTGGCCTCTTGAAGCTTCGTGATGAAGAAGGAAAACTCTACTATAGTTTGTCTGAGCATGTGCTTCCAAGTTTGGATCCTACGGTTAAGGACTATGTCAAATCAGTTTCCCGTGCCCAGTTTATGTTGGTCCTTCACACAGAGTTGGGTGAAGCTGATGTTTTGGCCAACCTAATTGATAGTGATGGTAATCCTGAAATTTTAGGAACCGTTGCTGGTGCAGATACCCTCTTGGTAATCTGTAAGGATGCTGTGGTTGCTGAAAAACTGGAAAGCGAGTTTCACTGATGAACACTCCTCATCAGGATCTCCAAAAAGCCAAAGAAGAGTTAATCGACCTCCTCAAACACCATGAGGCGGTTCTTGCTTTTCAAGAGGCTGAGAAGGCCATTGGACAGGTACCTCAAATCAGTCATCTAGCTGGACAGATGAAGGCTTATCAACAAGAAGCAGTGCTTTTTCAAAAAATTGAGAAACAACGTGCCTATGAGGAGGCAGGTGAGCAAGCAGATTTGATTCAGCATGAGTTGGAAAATTTACCTATTGTTCAGGACTACCGTCAAAAAATGCAGGATGCCAGTGACTTGATCCAATATGTGACCAAGTCTATCGAAGAAAGGATTAACGAGGAGTTAAGACATGGCTAAGGAAAAAATATCTCCAGGAATGCAGCAGTATTTGGATATCAAGGAAAATTATCCAGATGCTTTTTTGCTCTTCCGTATGGGTGATTTTTACGAATTATTTTATGATGATGCCGTTAAGGCTGCCCAGATTTTGGAAATTAGCCTAACCAGTCGGAATAAGAACGCCGATAATCCCATTCCTATGGCTGGTGTTCCTTACCATTCAGCTCAATCCTATATTGATGTCTTGGTTGAGATGGGCTACAAGGTAGCCATTGCTGAGCAGATGGAGGATCCTAAACAGGCTGTTGGTGTGGTTAAGCGTGAGGTGGTTCAGGTTATCACGCCAGGGACAGTGGTTGACAGTTCTAAACCTGATAATGCCAACAATTTCTTGGTAGCTATTGACAAGGCTGGAAGTCGATTCGGCCTGGCCTATATGGATGTGTCAACGGGTGAATTTTTTGCGACAGAGTTGGACGATTTCAGTTCAGTTTATAGTGAAATTCAGAACCTTAAGGCACGTGAAGTAGTGGTTGGTTATGATTTACCCGAAGCTGATGAACAAGTTTTGGTGAAGCAACTCAACCTTCTACTTTCCAAGGAAACAGAGGTTTACGATGATGTCCACTTGATTGACACTAGCTTGACAGACCTGGAAAGCAGTGTAGCGGGTAAACTTCTCCAGTATGTGCACCGTACTCAGATGCGCGAGCTTAGCCATTTACAAAAGGCTCAGCACTATGAGATTAAGGATTACTTGCAGATGTCCTATGCGACCAAGTCAAGTTTGGATTTGTTGGAAAATGCTAGAACAGGTAAGAAACACGGTTCTCTTTTCTGGCTCTTGGATGAAACCAAGACAGCTATGGGGATGCGTCTCTTGCGTACTTGGATTGACCGTCCTTTAGTGAATCAGGCTGCAATCGTGGAGCGTCAGAATATTATCCAAGTTTTCTTGGACAATTTCTTCGAGCGTAGTGACCTGACAGAGAGTCTTAAAGGGGTTTACGACATTGAGCGCTTGGCTAGTCGTATTTCCTTCGGAAAGGCTAACCCTAAAGATTTGATTCAGCTAGGTCATACCCTAGCTCAGGTTCCAGTTATTAAGGCGATTTTGGAGTCTTTTGATGACGAGGCCTTGTCACGTCTTTTACAAGAGCTAGATGCTCTGCCAGAATTAGAAAGTTTGATTCGGTCGGCTATTGATCCCGATGCTCCAGCAACCATTACAGAAGGTGGCATTATCCGTGTTGGTTTTGATGAGACCTTGGACAAGTATCGCAAGGTGATGAGCGAGGGGACGTCATGGATCGCAGACATCGAAGCCAAGGAACGTGAAGCGTCTGGTATTACAACACTAAAAATTGATTATAACCGTAAAGATGGTTATTACTTCCATGTGACCAACTCTAACCTTAGCTTGGTTCCTGACCATTTCTTCCGCAAGGCAACCCTGAAAAACTCAGAGCGTTTTGGAACTGCCGAGTTGGCTAAGATTGAAGGTGAGATGCTTGAGGCACGTGAAAAGTCATCAACGCTAGAGTATGATATTTTCATGCGTGTCCGTGAGCAGGTTGAACGCTATATTGACCGTTTGCAATCTTTGGCTAAGGCTATTGCGACAGTCGATGTGCTTCAGAGTTTAGCAGTTACAGCAGAGACGAATCATTATGTTCGTCCTGTGTTCAATGATGAGCATCGTATCGTTATTAATCAAGGCCGTCATGCGGTGGTTGAGAAGGTTATGGGCGTTCAGGAATACATTCCAAACACGATTACCTTTGACAGTCAGACCAATGTTCAGCTCATCACAGGACCAAATATGAGTGGTAAATCTACTTATATGCGTCAGTTGGCCTTGTCAGTCGTTATGGCTCAGATGGGCTCTTACGTGCCAGCAGATAGTATTGATTTGCCAGTTTTTGACGCCATCTATACACGTATTGGTGCTGCAGATGACCTGATTTCAGGTCAGTCGACCTTCATGGTTGAGATGATGGAGGCTAATCAGGCCATTAAGCGGGCGACACCTAATTCCTTGATTATTTTTGATGAGTTGGGGCGTGGGACAGCCACCTATGATGGTATGGCTTTGGCCCAGTCTATCATTGAGTTTATTCATGACAAGGTGGGGGCTAAAACCATGTTTGCTACCCATTATCATGAGTTGACAGCCTTGTCAAATACTTTGACACACCTTGTCAACGTTCATGTGGCGACACTTGAAAAGGACGGAGAGGTGACTTTCCTTCACAAGATTGTCGATGGTCCAGCCGATAAATCTTATGGTATTCATGTAGCTAAGATTGCAGGTTTACCAGCAGATTTACTGGAACGTGCTGACACCATCTTGACACAACTAGAGGGCGAGACAGTTACCATCCAACCTCAGGAAAAGGTATCGCCTCAAGAGAAGCCTGCCACTGAAACGCATGTCAACGAGCAAATCTCTCTCTTTGATGATTTTACTGAAAATCCAGTTCTTCAAGAGTTACGTGATTTGGACATTTACAATATGACACCGATGCAGGTCATGATGGCTGTAGCAGATTTGAAACAGAAATTATAAAAGAAGCTTGTCGATTGACAGGCTTCTTGTCTTTTATAGGTGTTTCAATTCTTGGTTGAGTTGTTCAATATCCTTTTTCATTTTCCAATAAGAGAAGACCCAAACGAGGAGATAGATAAGGCTGAATTCAATGACTAGCTCCAAGTAGAAAGTTAAACGTAGAGGGAACCATCCGCTGAGGGTAGCTAGTGGAATGAAACCTAGACAGGTCAAGGCGTAGTGAGTGAGGGTTGCACGAAGTAAACTCCACTCAGCCTTACGGAAAATATAACTAGCGACTTCAAAGAGGATACCGATAGCAAACCAAGTGATGAGGCAGTAGGCCAATACCAAAGATCCGTGAACCTGATGTGACGTCATCCATTGTCCAATAGCTGAATGAGGATTAAGAGGCATGTAGCTTGGTGACCAGATAAGAGACATAATCATGGATACGGCAAGTCCGATAAGGATGCCCTTTGTGCCTGATTTAAAAAGTTGCTTTTTCATTGTAATTTCTCCTTTATTGCTTTGAGGTAACGGCGTGATGAGTAGGTGGTTCCCTTGTTTTTAAGGTGAATTTCAACGAGGCCGTTAGGGGTAATGTTGAAGCGTTCAATTTCTTTGAGGTTGACAATCTCTGATTGTGAGATTTTGATAAAGTAAGATGGCAGTTTTTCTAAAACTTGATAGAGACGTAAGCCTAAGTGGTACTCTCCTTGAATAGTTTCAGCTAGAACTTGACGATTTTCGATGTAAATTCTGGAAATAGCATTAGGCTCGATGAGATAAGTTTCGCCATCCTTTTTTCCTTTGAGTCGTTGGTTATCATCCAAACTTTCGACAAACTCGACAACTTGCTGAATCTTAGGCGTTCGACTAGGTGCCTGAATCTGCAACATTTCTTCTTGAAATACCGAGTCAATCTGAACTTTTATTTTCATAACTATCCTTTCTTATTGGTAATTGAGGAGGTCTCCTCCCTTTCACACCTTTATTAAACACTATTTACTAGGCCACAGCAATAGCGTTTGTCTATGTGGTCCTATATGTTGTCTAAGTGGTTGAAAATATTTTCGAAAACCCCTATACTTAATGAAAACGTACTGACGAGGTAATCACATGAAATCTATAATGAAATGGCTAGCAGGAATTTTTCTTGCCTGCAGTCTGATTTTGAGCTTTTTTACACCTTTTGAAAAGGCACTAACACTGAACTTGCTTTTGCTTTATTTCTTTGTTAAGCAGTTTATGGATTCGACAAGTTCACCCAAAACCTACCAATGGATTTTCCAAGTCACCTACCTCTTGATTTTTTCTGGGCTCATTTGGTTCAACCTTCGTCATGGGGATATGATTGTTATAGCTACAGCCTTATCTTGGCTAACAGTTGTGTGTGAGTTATGGCTTTATAGGAAGCATCAGTAACAGTTAGAAACAGTAATCTCACAACCTTTTAGAAGGGAAAATAATAATTATGCCAAAAATCATCGAATTGCCAGAGGTGTTAGCCAACCAGATTGCTGCTGGTGAGGTCGTAGAGCGTCCAGCTAGTGTTGTCAAAGAGTTGGTGGAAAATGCTATTGATGCAGGTAGCACCCAGATTACCATTGAAGTTGAAGAATCAGGCCTCTCAAAAATTCAAATAACAGACAATGGTGAAGGAATGGCTCAAGCTGATGTGGCCATGAGTTTGCGCCGTCATGCAACAAGTAAAATCAAAAATCAAGGAGATCTCTTTCGTATTCGAACCCTTGGTTTTCGAGGTGAGGCCCTTCCCTCTATAGCTTCTATCAGTCACCTAACTATTGTGACAGCAGCGGATGGGGAAGCCTACGGGACTAAACTGGTTGCTAAAGGTGGAGAAATTGAGAGTCAGGACCCTATTTCAACACCAGTTGGAACAAAGATTACCGTTGAAAACCTATTTTATAATACCCCAGCTCGTCTCAAGTATATGAAGAGTTTACAGGCTGAGTTGGCTCATATTGTCGATGTTGTCAATCGTCTGAGTCTAGCTCATCCCGAGGTTGCCTTTACCTTGCTTAATGATGGTCGTCAGTTGACACAGACATCAGGTACTGGAGACCTCCGTCAAGCTATTGCTGGTATTTATGGTTTGACAACGGCTAAAAAAATGGTGGAGATTTCAAATTCTGACCTTGATTTTGAAGTTTCTGGATATGTTAGTCTCCCTGAGTTGACCCGTGCGAATCGTAACTACATCACGATTCTCATTAACGGACGTTATATTAAAAACTTCCTGCTTAACCGTGCTATTTTTGATGGTTATGGTTCTAAACTCATGGTAGGACGCTTCCCTATTGCAGTTATTGATATTCAGATTGATCCTTACTTGGCCGATGTCAATGTTCACCCAACAAAGCAGGAAGTACGTATCTCTAAAGAAAAAGAGCTCATGGCCCTTATCAGCTCAGCCATTGCTCAAAGCCTTAGAGAGCAGGATTTGATTCCTGATGCCCTTGAAAATCTAGCCAAGTCTAGTACCAGAGGTGCAGCTAAGCCAGTTCAAACCAGTCTTCCACTCAAACAAACCAATCTTTACTATGATAGCAGTCGTAATGATTTCTTTGTCAAACCAGAGACAGTCCAAGAAGATATCAAACCTCTTGTATTAGAGTCAGAGTCTCCAGTTTCATCGGTAGAAAATAAACCGCAACCTTCTGTTAAACAGGCACAACGTTCAGTAGATGAAGGTGATAGCGAACACGAAAAACTTGATTATAAAAACAAGTCGAAAATGAAGCGCATGCTTGAAACTCTGGACAATGAGGAAACATCAACCTTCCCTGAATTAGAGTTTTTTGGTCAAATGCATGGAACCTATCTCTTTGCGCAAGGACAAGGCGGACTTTACATCATTGACCAGCATGCTGCCCAAGAACGTGTCAAGTATGAGTACTATCGCGAAAAGATTGGTGAGGTTGACAGCAGTTTACAGCAGCTTTTGGTTCCCTATCTCTTTGAATTTTCAGGTTCAGACTACATTAGTTTACAAGAAAAAATGTCCCTTCTTAACCAGGTTGGTATCTATTTAGAGCCTTATGGGAACAACACTTTCATTCTTCGTGAACATCCTATCTGGATGAAGGAAGAAGAGATTGAATCAGCGGTCTATGAAATGTGTGACATGCTTCTTTTGACGAATGAAGTGTCTGTTAAGACCTACCGTGCTGAGTTGGCCATCATGATGAGTTGTAAACGTTCAATCAAGGCCAATCATGCTCTTGATGATTACTCTGCGCGTGACCTCCTAGTACAGCTTGCACAGTGTAAAAATCCCTACAATTGCCCTCACGGACGTCCAGTACTTGTCAACTTTACCAAGTCTGATATGGAAAAAATGTTCCGTCGTATCCAAGAAAATCATACAAGTCTACGTGACCTAGGGAAGTATTAAAACTTTTTTTGGTCTTGCTTTACGAATAGGAATGTTAGATTTATAATAGTGGTGAAGATGAGGAATCTTCTAATGTTTTAGCGGATCATTGTAGGATGATTGCCTGATTTTTAAGTTAGGAGGTATAGTGATGAGACACCTAACAAAAACTAACAAACACTTTTTACTTGTTGGCTTAACATTTTTAGCGACTAGCTTGATTTTCTATATTTTGGCCTGGTTAGGTCAACCAAGTTTGGAGAATACTCTCGTAAATGTTTCTAGCATTGCCTTTACTTTAGGCGTTGTAACATATATTCTATTAGGTTTGAAGATGATTACTGATACTTTGAAGACGAGTAGTCATCCATAAAATAGAGCAAACAGAATCCACCTTCGAGTGGATTTTTTGTTACAATAGTACAGCAGTGCTTGAGATGACAAATAAACACTCAAGACAATTATCTTACAAGTATAAATTGATAAAGCAATCCATTGAAGAAACGAACGAGAAAGGAAATCACACGCTATGTATGATTACATCAAGGGAACTCTAGTGAAAATTACCGCCAAGTATATTGTTATAGAAGCAAACGGCTTAGGTTATATTGTCACTGTAGCGAATCCATATAGTTTTTCTGACCAAATGAACCAGACCATTCAAGTCTATCTTCATCAGGTTATTAGAGATGATGCCCACCTTCTTTTTGGTTTCCATACTGAAGATGAAAAAGAAGTTTTCCTTAAGCTTATTTCAGTTTCTGGAATAGGTCCGACTACAGCTCTAGCCATTGTTGCTGTTGATGATAATCAAGGCTTGGTTGCTGCCGTTGATAATAGTGACATCAAGTACCTGATGAAGTTTCCGAAGATTGGTAAAAAGACAGCTCAACAAATGGTTCTGGATTTGGCAGGAAAATTTGCAGAGTTACCAACAGAAACGACCAAGACGACACCAAGTCAACCTGAAGGAAATCATCAGTTGGATGAGGCTATGGAAGCCTTGCTTGCTCTTGGTTATAAAGCCGCAGAACTTAAGAAAATCAAGGCCTTCTTCGAAGGTACTAATGAAACGGCAGAGCAATACATTAAATCGGCTCTTAAGATGTTGATGAAATGAGGTAAGCAATGGTCAATCGTTGTCGTTGGGTTCCAACAAACAATAAATTATATTGTGATTATCATGACAAGGAGTGGGGAAAAACTATTGGTGATGACCAAAAACTTTTTGAGCTTCTATGCTTAGAAAGTTATCAGTCAGGGCTTTCTTGGTTAACCGTTTTAAATAAAAGACAGGCCTTTAATCGTGTTTTTCATGACTATGATATTGAGCGTGTTGCCCAGTTTAGCCTAAGTGAACTTGAAGATGCGCTTCAAAATCCAGACATCATTAGGCACAAACTTAAGCTAGAAGCAACCGTAAATAATGCCAAACAAGTACTAAAAATCCAAGATGAATTTGGCTCACTGTCCCATTATTTTTGGCATTTCTTTGACGGAAAGCCCTTGATAAATAATGTACCCACATATAAGGATGTCCCATCATCAACTGACTTATCCCAACAGATTGCCAAAAACCTAAAAAAGAGAGGATTCAAATTTTTAGGACCGACTACTATATATTCATTTTTACAAGCCGCAGGATTTGTGAATGATCATGAAAACAACTGTGACTTCAAATAAATGAGTAGATTTGATTGACAAGACGAGAAAAACATGTTAGTTTATAAACGAACATGTTTTTGAGATTATTTTACGAATAGTAATATAGGTGAACCAATGAAAGCTGAATTGATTGCAGTAGGAACTGAAATCCTAACCGGGCAAATCACCAATACCAATGCCCAATTTTTATCTGAGAAACTAGCTGAACTAGGAATTGACGTGTATTTTCACACAGCAGTAGGAGATAATGAAAACCGCCTACTTTCAGTTCTTGATCAGGCTAGTCAACGTAGTGATTTAGTCATACTTTGTGGTGGACTTGGCCCTACTGAGGACGACTTAACCAAGCAAACACTGGCTAAATTTTTAGGAAAAGAACTTGTTTTTGATGAGGAGGCTAGTAAAAAACTGGATAGTTTCTTTGCTACTCGTCCTAAACACACACGAACGCCTAATAATGAACGTCAAGCACAAATTGTTGAGGGAGCTATTCCCTTGCAAAACCCGACAGGTCTTGCAGTTGGAGGGATTATTACTGCTCAAGAGGTGACCTATGTAGTCTTACCTGGTCCACCAAGTGAACTCAAACCTATGGTGAATCAAGAACTTATTCCAGCTCTTACTGAGAATCACTCAAGTCTTTATTCGAGAGTCCTAAGATTCTTTGGCGTTGGAGAAAGTCAATTAGTGACTATTCTGAAAGAGTTTATTGTTAACCAAACAGATCCAACCATAGCTCCATACGCTAAAGTGGGGGAAGTAACACTTCGCTTGTCAACGAAGGCTTCTTCGCAAGAAGAAGCAGATCAAAAACTAGATGTTTTAGAAAAACAAATTCGTTCGACTAAAACTCTAGATGGCAAATCCTTATCTGATTTCATTTATGGATATGGAGAGTCTAATAGTTTAGCCTTTGAAGCTTTTCGTTTGCTTAAGCACCATGGCAAGACCATCACTGCAGCTGAAAGCCTAACAGCAGGTTTATTTCAGGCTAGTATTGCTGATTTTTCAGGAGCCTCACAAGTATTTAAAGGTGGCTTTGTTACTTACAGCATTGAAGAAAAAGCTAAAATGTTGGGTATTCCTTTGTCGCAACTAGAAGAACATGGTGTTGTCAGTCATTTTACTGCAGAAAAAATGGCTGAAGGTGCTCGAGCTAAAACAGATAGCGATTATGGAATTGCACTTACCGGTGTAGCTGGACCAGATTCCTTAGAAGGACACCCAGCAGGTACGGTATTTATTGGTATTGCTGATAGGAATCAAGTAAGGTCAATCAAGGTTGTTATAGGTGGAAGAAGTCGTTCTGATGTTAGATATATTAGTACCCTCTATGCCTTTAACCTAGTTCGCCAAGCTTTATTACAAGAAGACATAATTTAAGTTTGTCTTTAACGATAGAAAGAAGAGGAAAATAAGTGGCTAAGAAAACAAAGAAAACAGAAGAAATTACAAAGAAATTTGGAGATGAGCGTCGTAAAGCACTTGACGATGCTTTGAAGAATATTGAAAAAGATTTTGGTAAGGGTGCGGTTATGCGTCTTGGTGAGCGTGCAGAGCAGAAAGTTCAAGTTATGAGCTCAGGCTCGCTAGCTTTGGATATTGCTCTTGGTGCAGGTGGTTATCCTAAAGGTCGTATTATCGAAATTTACGGACCAGAATCATCAGGTAAAACAACTGTAGCCCTCCATGCTGTTGCTCAGACACAAAAAGAAGGCGGAATTGCTGCCTTTATCGATGCAGAGCATGCCCTTGACCCTGCTTATGCGGCAGCCCTAGGTGTTAATATCGATGAGCTTCTTTTGTCACAACCTGATTCAGGTGAACAAGGTCTCGAAATTGCTGGTAAGCTGATTGACTCTGGTGCAGTTGATTTGGTTGTTGTTGACTCAGTTGCAGCCTTGGTACCTCGAGCAGAAATTGATGGAGATATTGGTGACAGCCATGTTGGACTTCAAGCGCGTATGATGAGTCAAGCCATGCGAAAACTTTCTGCTTCTATCAATAAAACAAAAACAATTGCTATCTTCATTAACCAATTGCGTGAAAAAGTTGGTATTATGTTTGGTAATCCAGAAACAACTCCTGGTGGACGTGCTCTAAAATTCTATGCATCAGTACGTCTTGATGTACGTGGAAATACGCAAATCAAAGGGACTGGTGATAAAAAAGACCAAAATGTTGGTAAGGAAACTAAAATTAAGGTAGTCAAAAACAAGGTTGCTCCACCATTTAAAGAAGCCTTTGTTGAAATTATGTATGGTGAAGGGATTTCACAAACAGGTGAGCTTGTAAAAATCGCTAGTGACTTAGGCATTATTCAAAAAGCTGGAGCATGGTTCTCATATAATGGAGAGAAGATTGGTCAAGGGTCTGAAAATGCTAAAAAATATTTGGCAGATCATCCAGATATTTTTGAAGAAATTGATCATAAAGTACGTGTACACTATGGTTTGATTGAACCAGATGAAGAGGATATTGTTGAAGAAGCACAAGTTGAAGAAACATCTGATGAACTTGTTTTAGACCTAGATTCAACCATTGAAATTGAAGAATAAGTGTAACAGAGCTGAAGAGCTCTTTTTTTCTTTGTTTTTATCTAAATAAAAAGGGTCTGTAATAATTGAAAAAGTTCCCCAAGATTCAAAATAGGTCGCTAGACCGATTTCTAAAATCAAGGACAGTGATAAGATAATAGTATCATGTGACAGAAAGAGAGAATTAACATGATTAAGATTTATACAATCTCAAGTTGTACAAGTTGTAAAAAAGCAAAGACATGGTTGAACAACCATCAACTTCCTTATAAAGAACAAAACCTTGGTAAAGAACCACTTACAAAAGAAGAAATCTTAAACATCCTATCAAAAACAGAGAATGGTGTTGAGAGTATTGTTTCATCAAAAAATCGCTATGCTAAAGCTCTAAATTGTGATATCGACGAGCTCAGTGTCAGTGAGGTGATTGATTTGATTCAAGAAAACCCAAGAATCTTGAAGAGTCCAATCTTAATTGATGATAAGAGATTGCAAGTGGGCTATAAGGAAGATGATATCCGTGCTTTCTTACCACGTTCAATACGAAATATCGAAAATTCACAAGCACGCATGCGCGCAGCTCTATAAAAAAGTAAAAAAGGAGATACTTGCGATCTTCTTTTTACGTTTACTCTGGCATAGAAAATAAGTATTGACATTAGTTCACAAACTTGATAGACTAATAAAGTCTTAAGGAAATTGTCCAGTAACAAAAAGTTTGAAAAAACTTAAAAAAAGTTATTGACAAGACAAGCTAGAGATGATATTATAAATAAGCTGTTTCGGGAGAGACAGCGGACACGAGAAGTGAAAAAACTTCAAAAAAAGTGTTGACAAGGTATTCTAGATTTGCTAGAATATAGAAGTTGTCTTAAGAGAGACAAAGACCTTTGAGAACTGAATAAGAAACCAAGTGCAGGGTTATGATAGAAGACATTATAACCTGTCAATTTACAAGAATAAATCGTCAGACGACGGTAATGAGTTAACGCTCGAACAATTATTAAAGTTTTTAATGAGAGTTTGATCCTGGCTCAGGACGAACGCTGGCGGCGTGCCTAATACATGCAAGTAGAACGCTGAAGAGAGGAGCTTGCTCTTCTTGGATGAGTTGCGAACGGGTGAGTAACGCGTAGGTAACCTGCCTTGTAGCGGGGGATAACTATTGGAAACGATAGCTAATACCGCATAACAATGGATGACACATGTCATTTATTTGAAAGGGGCAATTGCTCCACTACAAGATGGACCTGCGTTGTATTAGCTAGTAGGTGAGGTAACGGCTCACCTAGGCGACGATACATAGCCGACCTGAGAGGGTGATCGGCCACACTGGGACTGAGACACGGCCCAGACTCCTACGGGAGGCAGCAGTAGGGAATCTTCGGCAATGGGGGCAACCCTGACCGAGCAACGCCGCGTGAGTGAAGAAGGTTTTCGGATCGTAAAGCTCTGTTGTAAGTCAAGAACGAGTGTGAGAGTGGAAAGTTCACACTGTGACGGTAGCTTACCAGAAAGGGACGGCTAACTACGTGCCAGCAGCCGCGGTAATACGTAGGTCCCGAGCGTTGTCCGGATTTATTGGGCGTAAAGCGAGCGCAGGCGGTTTGATAAGTCTGAAGTTAAAGGCTGTGGCTCAACCATAGTTCGCTTTGGAAACTGTCAAACTTGAGTGCAGAAGGGGAGAGTGGAATTCCATGTGTAGCGGTGAAATGCGTAGATATATGGAGGAACACCGGTGGCGAAAGCGGCTCTCTGGTCTGTAACTGACGCTGAGGCTCGAAAGCGTGGGGAGCGAACAGGATTAGATACCCTGGTAGTCCACGCCGTAAACGATGAGTGCTAGGTGTTGGATCCTTTCCGGGATTCAGTGCCGCAGCTAACGCATTAAGCACTCCGCCTGGGGAGTACGACCGCAAGGTTGAAACTCAAAGGAATTGACGGGGGCCCGCACAAGCGGTGGAGCATGTGGTTTAATTCGAAGCAACGCGAAGAACCTTACCAGGTCTTGACATCCCGATGCTATTTCTAGAGATAGAAAGTTACTTCGGTACATCGGTGACAGGTGGTGCATGGTTGTCGTCAGCTCGTGTCGTGAGATGTTGGGTTAAGTCCCGCAACGAGCGCAACCCCTATTGTTAGTTGCCATCATTCAGTTGGGCACTCTAGCGAGACTGCCGGTAATAAACCGGAGGAAGGTGGGGATGACGTCAAATCATCATGCCCCTTATGACCTGGGCTACACACGTGCTACAATGGTTGGTACAACGAGTTGCGAGTCGGTGACGGCAAGCTAATCTCTTAAAGCCAATCTCAGTTCGGATTGTAGGCTGCAACTCGCCTACATGAAGTCGGAATCGCTAGTAATCGCGGATCAGCACGCCGCGGTGAATACGTTCCCGGGCCTTGTACACACCGCCCGTCACACCACGAGAGTTTGTAACACCCGAAGTCGGTGAGGTAACCTTTTGGAGCCAGCCGCCTAAGGTGGGATAGATGATTGGGGTGAAGTCGTAACAAGGTAGCCGTATCGGAAGGTGCGGCTGGATCACCTCCTTTCTAAGGAAAAACGGAATGTACTTGAGTTTCTTATTTAGTTTTGAGAGGTCTTGTGGGGCCTTAGCTCAGCTGGGAGAGCGCCTGCTTTGCACGCAGGAGGTCAGCGGTTCGATCCCGCTAGGCTCCATTGAATCGAAAGATTCAAGTATTGTCCATTGAAAATTGAATATCTATATCAAATTCCATATGTAATTGATTACATATAGATAGTAACAAGAAAATAAACCGAAACGCTGTGAATATTTAATGAGTTAGGTCGAAAGACCAAAATAAGGTTAAGTTAATAAGGGCGCACGGTGGATGCCTTGGCACTAGAAGCCGATGAAGGACGTGACTAACGACGAAATGCTTTGGGGAGCTGTAAGTGAGCAATGATCCAGAGATGTCCGAATGGGGGAACCCGGCAGGTAATGCCTGTCACTCATTACTGTTAAGGTAATGTAGAGGAAGACGCAGTGAACTGAAACATCTAAGTAGCTGCAGGAAGAGAAAGCAAAAGCGATTGCCTTAGTAGCGGCGAGCGAAACGGCAAGAGGGCAAACCGAAGAGTTTACTCTTCGGGGTTGTAGGACTGCAACGTGGACTTAAAGATTATAGAAGAACTACCTGGGAAGGTAGGCCAAAGAGAGTAATAGCCTCGTATTCGAAATAGTCTTTATACCTAGCAGTATCCTGAGTACGGCGAGACACGAGAAATCTCGTCGGAATCTGGGAGGACCATCTCCCAACCCTAAATACTCTCTAGTGACCGATAGTGAACCAGTACCGTGAGGGAAAGGTGAAAAGCACCCCGGGAGGGGAGTGAAATAGAACCTGAAACCGTGTGCCTACAACAAGTTCGAGCCCGTTAATGGGTGAGAGCGTGCCTTTTGTAGAATGAACCGGCGAGTTACGATATGATGCGAGGTTAAGTTGAAGAGACGGAGCCGTAGGGAAACCGAGTCTTAATAGGGCGCATTAGTATCATGTCGTAGACCCGAAACCATGTGACCTACCCATGAGCAGGTTGAAGGTGAGGTAAAACTCACTGGAGGACCGAACCAGGGCACGTTGAAAAGTGCTTGGATGACTTGTGGGTAGCGGAGAAATTCCAAACGAACTTGGAGATAGCTGGTTCTCTCCGAAATAGCTTTAGGGCTAGCGTCGATGTTAAGTCTCTTGGAGGTAGAGCACTGTTTGGGTGAGGGGTCCATCCCGGATTACCAATCTCAGATAAACTCCGAATGCCAACGAGATATAATCGGCAGTCAGACTGCGAGTGCTAAGATCCGTAGTCGAAAGGGAAACAGCCCAGACCACCAGCTAAGGTCCCAAAATATATGTTAAGTGGAAAAGGATGTGGGGTTGCACAGACAACTAGGATGTTAGCTTAGAAGCAGCTATTCATTCAAAGAGTGCGTAATAGCTCACTAGTCGAGTGACCCTGCGCCGAAAATGTACCGGGGCTAAAACATATTACCGAAGCTGTGGATACCTTTATAGGTATGGTAGGAGAGCGTTCTATGTGCGAAGAAGGTGTACCGTGAGGAGTGCTGGAGCGCATAGAAGTGAGAATGCCGGTATGAGTAGCGAAAGACAGGTGAGAATCCTGTCCACCGTAAGACTAAGGTTTCCAGGGGAAGGCTCGTCCGCCCTGGGTTAGTCGGGACCTAAGGAGAGACCGAAAGGTGTATCCGATGGACAACAGGTTGATATTCCTGTACTAGAGTATATAGTGATGGAGGGACGCAGTAGGCTAACTAAACCAGACGATTGGAAGTGTCTGGCCAAGCAGTGAGGTGTGATATGAGTCAAATGCTTATATCTCTAACATTGAGCTGTGATGGGGAGCGAAGTTTAGTAGCGAAGTTAGTGATGTCACACTGCCGAGAAAAGCTTCTAGCGTTAATTATACTCTACCCGTACCGCAAACCGACACAGGTAGTCGAGGCGAGTAGCCTCAGGTGAGCGAGAGAACTCTCGTTAAGGAACTCGGCAAAATGGCCCCGTAACTTCGGGAGAAGGGGCGCTGACTTATGGTCAGCCGCAGTGAATAGGCCCAAGCAACTGTTTATCAAAAACACAGCTCTCTGCTAAATCGTAAGATGATGTATAGGGGGTGACGCCTGCCCGGTGCTGGAAGGTTAAGAGGAGTGCTTAGCGTAAGCGAAGGTATGAATTGAAGCCCCAGTAAACGGCGGCCGTAACTATAACGGTCCTAAGGTAGCGAAATTCCTTGTCGGGTAAGTTCCGACCCGCACGAAAGGCGTAATGATTTGGGCACTGTCTCAACGAGAGACTCGGTGAAATTTTAGTACCTGTGAAGATGCAGGTTACCCGCGACAGGACGGAAAGACCCCATGGAGCTTTACTGCAGTTTGATATTGAGTATCTGTACCACATGTACAGGATAGGTAGGAGCCTATGACCTCGGGACGCCAGTTTCGAGTGAGGCGTTGTTGGGATACTACCCTTGTGTTATGGCTACTCTAACCCAGATAGGTTATCCCTATCGGAGACAGTGTCTGACGGGCAGTTTGACTGGGGCGGTCGCCTCCTAAAAGGTAACGGAGGCGCCCAAAGGTTCCCTCAGAATGGTTGGAAATCATTCGCAGAGTGTAAAGGTATAAGGGAGCTTGACTGCGAGAGCTACAACTCGAGCAGGGACGAAAGTCGGGCTTAGTGATCCGGTGGTTCCGCATGGAAGGGCCATCGCTCAACGGATAAAAGCTACCCTGGGGATAACAGGCTTATCTCCCCCAAGAGTTCACATCGACGGGGAGGTTTGGCACCTCGATGTCGGCTCGTCGCATCCTGGGGCTGTAGTCGGTCCCAAGGGTTGGGCTGTTCGCCCATTAAAGCGGCACGCGAGCTGGGTTCAGAACGTCGTGAGACAGTTCGGTCCCTATCCGTCGCGGGCGTAGGAAATTTGAGAGGATCTGCTCCTAGTACGAGAGGACCAGAGTGGACTTACCGCTGGTGTACCAGTTGTTCTGCCAAGAGCATCGCTGGGTAGCTATGTAGGGAAGGGATAAACGCTGAAAGCATCTAAGTGTGAAGCCCACCTCAAGATGAGATTTCCCATGATTTTATATCAGTAAGAGCCCTGAGAGATGATCAGGTTGATAGGTTAGAAGTGGAAGTGTGGTGACACATGTAGCGGACTAATACTAATAGCTCGAGGACTTATCCAAAGAAAGTAACTGAGACATATTGACAACGTTAAGGTTTCTTGATACAGTATAGATATTCAATTTTGAGTTGAGAATACTCATAGTTAAGTGACGATAGCCTAGGAGATACACCTGTTCCCATGCCGAACACAGAAGTTAAGCCCTAGTACGCCTGATGTAGTTGGGGGTTGCCCCCTGTTAGATACGGTAGTCGCTTAGCG